>NZ_JBEZFH010000218.1:0-12504 GCF_040649355.1 Sphaerisporangium sp. NPDC049002
ACTACGGGAATTCTTCTTCGGCAGAGCCCCCGGCCGCGCCGATAAACTAACCGCCCGCGTTGCGGAAGCCCCGGTGGACCAGGTGGGTCGCGGTGTGGCTGCGCGAGATCGCGCGGCGGCGCTCGATGTCGATCTCGGCCAGGGCCTGGTCGCCCACGCGAAGCTCGCCGTCGCGGACCTTGCCTCGGTGAACCACCAGGCCCGCGAACGGGGACTGGACGTCCACGATGTCGACCTGCGCGCCGCCCGTGCGGATGACGCCCTGGTCGGAGAGCTGGCCGCCGCCCTCGGCGTAGAACGGGGTGCGGTCGAGGACGACCTCGACGGTGGTGCCCGCTCCGGCCGCCTGGACCGAGGCCCCGTCGACGAGCACGCCGACGACGTTCGCCTCGGCGGTGGTGTTGTCGTAGCCGAGGAAGTCGACCTTGCCCGCCCTGTCGAGCATGGCGCCGAGGACCGAGATGTCGGCGTTGCCGGTCTTCTTCGCCGCCGAGTCGGCCTTGGCGCGGTCGCGCTGCTCGTTCATCAGGCGGCGGAAGCCCTCTTCGTCGACCTGGAGGCCCTGCTCGGCCGCCATCTCCAGCGTCAGGTCGATCGGGAAGCCGTAGGTGTCGTGGAGCTGGAAGGCCTGGTTGCCCGCGAGGGTCGGGACGCCCTTGCGCTTGGTCTCCTCCACGGCCGCGTCGAAGATCGCGGTGCCGGTGCGCAGGGTGCCGAGGAAGGAGACCTCCTCGGCGTCGATCACCGTGTGGATGTGGGCGGCGTCGGCCTTGAGGTCGGGATACTGGTCGCCCATCGCCTCGATGGTGGTCGCGGCCAGCTCGTGCATGTAGCGCTCCTCGCCCGCGCCGAGCAGGCGCAGGTTGCGGATCGCGCGGCGCAGCATGCGGCGCAGCACGTAACCCCGGCCCTCGTTGGATGGCAGCACGCCGTCGCCCACCAGCATGACGCCGGCGCGCAGGTGGTCGGCGACGACCCGCAGCGAGACGTCGGACCGGTCGTTCCTGCCGTAGCGGGACTTGGTGAGCTCGGCCGCCCTGTCGAGGATCTTGTAGGTGGTGTCGATCTCGTAGATGTTGTCGACGCCTTGCAGAATCGCCGCCATGCGCTCCAGGCCCATGCCGGTGTCGACGCTCTTGGCGGGCAGCTCACCCGAGATGTCGAAGTCGACCTTGCTGCGCACCGCGCTGAGCTGGAACTGCATGAAGACGTTGTTCCAGACCTCCAGGTAGCGGTTCTCGTCGGCGACGGGGCCGCCTTCCCTGCCGTACTCGGGGCCGCGGTCGTAGTAGATCTCGGAGCACGGGCCGCCCGGGCCCGGCACGCCCATGTGCCAGTAGTTGTCGGCGAGCCCGCGGCGCTGGATGCGCTCGACCGGGATGCCCACCTTGTCGTGCCAGATGGCGTGGGCCTCGTCGTCGTCGTGGTAGACGGTGACCCAGAGGCGCTCCTCGGGGAAGCCGAACCCGCCCTCGGACTCGGGCTTGGTCAGCAGCTCCCACGCGTACGGAAGGGCCTGCTCCTTGAAGTAGTCGCCGAAGGAGAAGTTGCCGAGCATCTGGAAGAAGCTGGCGTGCCGCGTGGTCTTGCCGACCTCGTCGATGTCGAGGGTGCGGATGACCTTCTGGGCGCTGGCCGCGCGGGGGTACGGCGGCTTCTTCTGGCCGAGGAAGTAGGGCTTGAAGGGCACCATGCCCGCGTTGACCAGCAGCAGCGTCGGGTCCTCGGCGACAAGGCTGGCCGAGGGGACGACAGTGTGCCCGCGCTCCTCGAAGAAGCGCAGGAAGCGGCGGGCGATCTCTGCCGACTCCATCTCAGCGGCCGTCCTTTACGTGGTGGTGGTGGATTTCTCTTACACTGTCGAGCCCGAATCGCTCTCGCAACTCGGTTTCCCGCCCGGCGGACAGGCGCCTGACCTCGTCGGCGAACAGGCGCGCCTCGGCGGCCAGGCCCATGGCCCGGTCGGCGGCGCGGCGCGCGACGTGGTCGGGCTTCAACGCTTGCAGCTTACGCATCACCCAGACCGCGAGATACGCGCCCAGGGCCATGTAGAAGAGCCGCCTGGTCACGACTGGCGCCGCCTCTCGCCCGAGGGGCCCGAGGTGAGCCCGCGGCGCCTGGCGGCGGCGCCGCGCAGGCCGTGGAGCAGCGCCGAGGCCTTGATCAGCGGCTTGGCGAACAGCGTCGAGGCGACGCCGGTGACCTTCACCATGTGGCCGCTGACCTCCTTCATGTTGCCCGCGATGGCCTCGACCGTGACCAGCTGCCGGTTGGTCTCGGCGACCGTGAGGCTGACCTCATCGAGCAGCGGGACGACCCGCTCGCTCAGGTCGGCGACCATCTTGGTGGTCTCGGTGAGCAACCGGGCGAGCCTCACCAGCACCACTGCAAGAAAGCAGACCAGTATCGCCCAGAACATTGCGACGACGAGGCCGGCGACCTCTCCGGCGGTAAGCATGTCGATGCGTCCCCTCGTAGGTGACCTACGGATGTGCGGCCCGGCTGGGGCGGTGGAATGCAGAGACCCTATCGCGCCCGGGCTCCGCGCCGTCGCTCAGCACGCCACGCCTGTGGACGGGCGGCGGTCACGGCCGGCCGCGCAGGAACTCCCGGATCTTCGCCCATCGGTCGGCGAAATGCGCCTCGCCGCCGTGACGGGTGGGCTCGTAGTAGCGGCGCCCGCGGACCTCCTCGGGCGCGTAGTCCTGCTTCACCAGGCCGTGCTCGAAGTCGTGGGGGTACTGGTAGCCCTTGCCGTGGCCCAGCTTGGCCGCGCCGGGGTAGTGGGCGTCGCGCAGGTGGCCGGGCACCTGCCCGATCAGGCCGCGCCGCACGTCGTCCGAGGCGGCGCCGATCGCCTTGATCACGGCGTTGGACTTCGGGGCCAGCGCGCAGTGGATGACCGCCTGGGCGAGGTTGAGGCGGCCCTCGGGCAGGCCGATCATCTGCACGGCCTGGGCGGCGGCCACCGCGACCTGCAGGCAGGTCGGATCGGCCATGCCGACGTCCTCGGAGGCGAAGATCATGACGCGGCGCGCGAGGAACCGGGGGTCCTCCCCCGCCTCGATCATGCGGGCGAGATAGTGCAGCGCGGCGTCCACGTCGGAGCCGCGCATGCTCTTGATGAACGCGCTGATGACGTCGTAGTGCTGGTCGCCCTGCCTGTCGTAGCGCACCGCGGCCTTGTCGACCGCCTTCTCGACGGTCTCGACGGTGACCTCGCCGTCGGGGACCAGCAGCGCCGCCGCCTCCAGGTAGGTCAGCGAGCGGCGGGCGTCTCCCCCGGCCAGGCGGACCAGGTGGTCCATCGCCTCGGGCGCGAGCCGCACCCTGCCGTCCAGGCCTCGCGGGTCGCCTACGGCGCGGTCGAGGACGGAGCGGACGTCGGCCTCCGAGAGCGACTCCAGCGTGAGCAGCAGCGACCGCGACAGCAGCGGTGAGATCACCGAGAAGTAGGGATTCTCGGTGGTGGCCCCGATGAAGGTCACCCAGCGGTTCTCCACGGCGGGCAGCAGGGCGTCCTGCTGCGCCTTGTTGAAACGGTGGACCTCGTCCACGAACAGGACGGTCTGGCGCCCTGTCATGCCGAGCTCGCGCTTGGCCTGGTCGATGGCGGCGCGGACCTCCTTGACCCCCGCGGAGACCGCCGACACCTCGACGAACCGCCGCTTGGTCACTCCGGCGACGACGTAGGCGAGCGTGGTCTTGCCGGTGCCCGGAGGGCCCCACAGGAACAGCGACATGGGGGCCTCGCTCTCGACCAGCCGGCGCAGGGGCGTGCCCTGGCCGAGCAGGTGGCGCTGGCCGACGACCTCGTCGAGAGTGCGGGGCCGCATGCGGACGGCGAGCGGCTCCTGGCTCCTGTGGGCTTCCTCCGCCGCCGAATCGAACAAACTCTCCACGCGTTGACACTACCGCCGATAGAGCAGGTCGACGGTGTCGTGGTGGGCGCCCCAGGTGAGCTCGAAGGTCCAGCAACCGGGCTCGGGCACATCGGTCACGCTGGGATAGATCTCGCCGGGACCCGAGTCGCTGGGGAAGGCGGCGCGTACGACGGGCCGCTCGGCGCCACGTGGATGGGCGACGACGCGCAGCTCCTGGGAGTCGCGCGGCAGCCGTACGTACCAGAGGATCTTGTTGGACGGGCTGGTCGGCGTGCCCGCGCGCAGCGGGTCGGCGAACAGGTAGCCGAGCGCGTCGCCCTCACGGCCGAGGACGAAGCGGGTGCCCGGGGCGTTCTCGGCCGCCCAGGCGGGTGGGCCGCCCGACTGGACCGGGGTGTCCCCGCACCCGCCCTGGGCCCGCGGGGTGCCGCCCGGCGCCACGCTCGCCGAGGTCGCGGGCCGGGCGGGCGCCGCGGAGGCGCCGGGGGCCTGGGGTTCTCCGGAGGCCGCGGGCGAGGCGCAGGCCCCCGCCAGCAGGCACGCCATCACGATCGTCGCGTGTCTCATGCCGGTACTACCGCGCCCGGGCCGCTGAGGTTCCCGGCGGCGGGCGGCCCGGCTATCCGGCCCAGACCGCGGTCGCCCCCGTGTGACCGGCCATGAGGACGTAGTAGCCGGCGACCAGGGCGAGCACCACGGTGACGGCCGACAGGACCCCGGTGGTCACCTTCCCGAGCTTGAGGGAGGAGTAGACGAGCAGGAGCGCGGCGACGCCGAGGCCTATGACGCTGAGAAGCAGCGGGCCGGCGTAGCTCTCGTGGTCGTTGATCCGCCGGCCGAGCGCCCCCTCGGGCAGCCCGCCCGCGAACCTTCCGGCCTTGAACGCCTCGCCGCTCTCCTTGGCGGCGAACGCGGACACCGGGGCCGCGACGGCCAGCAGGACCATCGCCCAGGACAGGGACGGGCGCACACGCGGGACCAGCCCGTACACCACGGAGCCCAGAGCCAGCAGTGGGATGAAGATCACGGCGGTGTGGATGATCAGGGGGTGGGCGGGCAGACCGAGGATCTCATCGAACATGTCTTGGCTCCTGTGAAGTGGCTCGTCGTCCCCTATACGGATCCCGCGGCCCCCGGGTTCCCCCGGGCCGCTCCGGATCACACGGGCGACCCCCTTTCGCCCGCGTGACTCGATGATGTCCGTGACGGCGTCAAGTCACCGTAAGAAATTCCCCAGGACAACATTCCCCACAGCAAGCATGCCTGCAGGTAGGCAAAGGGTGATCTTCACTACCCCGCAACCTGGGCGTTTTATACGGGCTCAACGTAAAGGCCGGTACGATTCCCGAGCGCATAAAGTCATCAATCGGCAAATGGAAGGCATACCGTGACCGACGTGGATCGCCAGACCCAGCTGGCACGGGAGCACCGCGAGCGGCAGCAACAGCGGGACAAGAACACCGGCCGCGGCGGCACGTCCAAGCGGAACACGATCATCGGCGCCGGGGTGGGGGTCGTGGTCGTGGTGGGCGGGATCGTCGCCGCGACGACCCTCATGGGCGGCAAGGACGATGCCAAGACCGGCGCGGCCGCCACCTCGACCCCCTCGGCCTCCGTCTCCGCCTCGGGCGGGGCCTCCGCTCCGGCGGCGCTGCCCAGCACGACGGCCGACCCGGCCGCCGGGACCTGCTCTTACCGCAAGGACGACACCGGGGCACCGGCCAAGAAGGTGGGCATGCCGCCGTCGAAGCCGGACCTGAAGGCCAAGACGATGACGATCGTCACCAACCAGGGCACGATCGTGATCCAGCTCGCCACCGCCCAGGCGCCGTGCACGGTGAACTCCTTCGAGTTCCTCGCGAAGAAGAACTTCTTCGACAACACGCGCTGTCACCGCCTGGCGACGCCGGAGACCACGGGCCTCGGGATGCTGCAGTGCGGCGACCCGCTGGCCAAGGGCGACGGCAAGACCAAGGACGACGGCTCAGGTGGTCCGGGGTACCTCTTCGACGACGAGAACCTCGGCGGCATCGGCCTCGGAAGGGGCACGGTCGCCATGTCGCAGGCATCGGAGGACGCCAACTCCAACGGCAGCCAGTTCTGGATCTCCTTCTCGGACGAGAACACCCAGTTGGCCGCCTCCGGCGCCGCCTTCACCCCGTTCGGCGTGGTGGTCAAGGGCATGGACGTCATCGACAAGATCGCCAAGGGCGGCATCATCCCGTTCAACGGCGACCCGATGGCCGACGTCCGCGGCGAGGGCTCCAACGCTCCCAAGCTGCCGGTGATCATCAAGGACATGAAGATCTCCCGCTGAGGATCAGGTCCTTTCGCGGAAGAGCCCCGGCGCGACGCGCCGGGGCTCTTCTCGTGGACCGTCAGGCGTCCGCGGCCCTCGGCGCGGCGGCGGCCTTGGGGGCGCGGCTCGCGTCGACGCCGGCCTCCTTACGCTGCTCGGGCGTGATCGGCGTCGGGGCGGCCGTCAACGGGTCGAAGCCGGAGGCGGTCTTCGGGAAGGCGATCACGTCACGGATCGACTCGCCGCCCGCCAGCAGCATGCAGATGCGGTCCCAGCCGTAGGCGATGCCTCCGTGCGGCGGCGGGCCGTACTTGAACGCCTCCAGCAGGAACCCGAACTTGCTCTCGGCCTCCTCCTTGGAGATGCCGAGCACCTCGAAGACCCGCTGCTGCATCTCGGCCCGGTGGATACGGATCGAGCCGCCGCCGATCTCCATGCCGTTGCAGACCATGTCGTAGGCGTACGCCAGAGCCTCGCCAGGGTGGTCCTGGAAGTTGTCGGCCCACTCGGGCTTCGGGCCCGTGAACGGGTGGTGTACGGCCGTCCAGCCCGTCTGGCGGCCCACCTCGTCGAGCACCGGCTCGAACATCGGCGCGTCGACCACCCAGAGGAAGCTCCACTGGGACTCGTCGATCAGTCCGCAGCGGCGGCCGATCTCCAGGCGCGCGGCGCCGAGCAGGTCGCGCGAGGCGGACGGCGCGCCGGCGGCGAAGAAGATCGCGTCGCCCTCGGAGGCGCCGGTCGCGGCGGCGAGCCCGGCGCGCTCCTTCTCGGAGAGGTTCTTGGCCACCGGGCCCCCCAGCTCGCCGCCCGGAAGGACCAGGACGTACGCGAGGCCCCTGGCGCCGCGGGACTTGGCCCAGTCCTGCCAGGCGTCCAGCTCCTTACGCGTCTGGGAGGCGCCGCCCGGCATGACGACCGCCCCGACGTAGGGCGCCTGGAAGACGCGGAACGTGGTGCCGGCGAAGTACTCGGTCAGCTCGGTCAGCTCGCAGCCGAAGCGCAGGTCGGGCTTGTCGGACCCGAAGCGGGCCATCGCCTCCCGGTAGCTCAGGCGGGGAAGCGGCGTGGGCACCTCGTACCCCACCGTCTCCTTCCAGATGCGGCCGATCAGCGCCTCGCCGAGGGCGATGACGTCGTCCTCGTCGACGAAGGACATCTCAACGTCGATCTGGGTGAACTCCGGCTGCCGGTCGGCGCGGAGGTCCTCGTCGCGGAAGCAGCGCGCCAGCTGGTAGTAGCGCTCCAGGCCGCCCACCATGAGGAGCTGCTTGAACAGCTGGGGGGACTGCGGCAGCGCGTACCAGTTGCCCGGCTGGAGCCGCACGGGCACCAGGAAGTCACGGGCGCCCTCGGGGGTCGACCGGGTGAGGTCGGGCGTCTCGACGTACACGAAGCCGTGCTCGCGCATGACCTCGTGGGCGAGATAGGTGGCGGTGGAGCGGACACGCAGGGCCTGGGCGACCTGCTGGCGTCGCATGTCGAGGTAGCGGTACTTCAGCCGCGCCTCCTCGGAGACGCCCCCGCCGCCCTCGATGGGGAACGGCAGCGGGGCGGACTCGCTCAGCACCTCGACCTCCGAGGCGACGACCTCGATCTCGCCCGTCGGCAGATCGGAGTTCTCGTTGCCCTCGGGACGGGTGCGGACCTCTCCGGCGATCCTGACGCAGTACTCCGAGCGGAGGTCGTGCGCGTGGTCCTCCTCGCGGAAGACCACCTGCGCGGAACCGGACGCGTCGCGCAGGTCGATGAAGACCACGCCGCCGTGGTCACGGCGGCGTGCCACCCACCCGGCCAGCGTCACCTGCTGGCCGGCGTGCTCCTTGCGCAGCGATCCGGCGGTGTGCGTGCGGATCATCGAAACTCCTTGAGCGTGGCAAGCCCCGCCTTCAGGCAGGGGGGAAAGGGCGGCACGAGGCCGCATGGTTCGTTGATCACGAGCGGGTGGAGGTCAATTGGTCAGCTTCTCTTTCAGCGTCGTGACGATCTCGGCGAGCGGCACGGCGGTCTGGTCGCCGCTCGCCAGGTGCTTCACCTGGGCGGCCCCGGCGGCGATGTCCCGCTCGCCGAGGATCACCGCGTACGTGGCCCCGGAACGGTCGGCGCCCTTCATGGCGCCCTTGAGCCCCTTGCCGTCGAAGGCCATGTCGGCGGCGACGCCCGCCATGCGCAGCTCATGGACGAGCCCGAACACGCGCCTGGCGGCCTCCTCGCCGAGCGGCACGCCGTACACGGCGACGCGGGCGGGGGCCTCCCTGGCCAGATCCTCGGCCTCGACGGCCAGGATGATGCGGTCGACGCCCACGGCGAACCCGATGCCGGGCAGCGGCGGGCCGCCGATGTCCTCCGACAGCCCGTCGTACCGGCCGCCTCCGCCGATGCCCGACTGGGCCCCGAGCAGCGGGTGGTCGAACTCGTAGGTGGTGCGGGTGTAGTAGTCGAGGCCGCGCACGAGCCGGGGGGAGTCCTCCCACGGCACGCCGAGATCATCGAGCAGCGAGCGGACCCGGTCGTGGTGGGCCTTGCAGGACGCGCACAGGTGGTCGGTGATCAGCGGGGCGCTCTCGACCTGGGCCTGCACCTCGGGGCGCTTGTCGTCGAGCACCCGCAGGGGGTTGATCTCGATGCGCGCCCGGGTGGCCTCGTCGAGGTCGAGCCCACGCAGGTAGTCCTGGAGGGCGGCGCGGTAGGCGGGGCGGCACTGCTTGCAGCCGAGCGTGTTCAGCAGCAGGCGCACCCGCGTCAGCCCGAGTGCCTGGTAGCCCGACCAGGCGATCGCGATGGTCTCGGCGTCGACCGCGGGGTCCTCGGTGCCGATGGCCTCCACGTTGAACTGCTGGAGCTGGCGGTAGCGGCCCGCCTGCGGGCGCTCGTAGCGGAACGCCGGGCCCGTGGTCCACAGCTTGACCGGCAGCTGGCCGTTGTGCAGGCCGTGCTCCAGCGTCGAGCGCATGACCCCGGCGGTGAACTCGGGCCGCAGCGTGATCGAACGGCCGCCCCGGTCGGCGAAGGTGTACATCTCCTTGGTCACCACGTCGGTCGACTCGCCGACGCCCCGGGCGAACAGCTCGGTGACCTCGAAGACGGGAACCTCGATGTACGAGTAGCCGGCGTTCGCCGCGGCGGTGGAGAACGCCGCGCGGACCGCGAGGAACGTCGCGGAGCGCGGCGGGAAATATTCGGGTACGCCCTTGGGCGCCTGAAAGCTCATTACAGTCCCCTGGTTGGGCCCGCGAACGGCACCGCCTCGGCAAGATACGGGTTCGTGGCTCGTTCGCGGCCGATCGTCGTGTGTGGTCCGTGACCGGGCAGCACCGTCGTGTCGTCCGGCAGCGTCAGGCAGACTTCGCCCAGGCTGCGCAGGATGGTCTGGTAGTCGCCGCCCGGAAGATCGCTGCGGCCGATGGAGCCGGCGAACAACAGGTCTCCCGAGAACATCACACGCTCCCCGGGAAGCCTGAACGTCACCGACCCCCTGGTATGCCCGGGCGCGTGGTCGACGGTGATGGCCATGCCCGCGATGTCGAGCACCGCCCCGTCGGACAGCTCGCGCACGTCGTCGGGCTCGCTGAACGTGAGCCCGCCGAAGAGCTGCTGGCGGGCCAGGAGCGACAGGCCCTTGCCGGGATCGGTCAGCAGCTCGCGGTCGTCGGGGTGGATCCACGCCGGAACGTCGCGCGCTCCGCAGACCGGCGCGACCGACCACACATGATCGAGATGACCGTGCGTGAGCAGCACGGCGACCGGCTTCAGCCGATGCTCGCGAAGCATGTCGTCCAGGCCGGCGACAGCGTCCTGACCTGGGTCGACGATCACGCACTCCTCGCCCGCGGCGGGAGCGACGACGTAGCAGTTGGCCTGGAAGGAGCCGGCGGGAAAGCCGTCGATGAGCACGGAAACGGTCCTCGGTGTGATCGATCTCGTCAAGGAAAGCGGATGGGAATGTAACCGAAGGGTACCGGTGCGGGTCGCCGGGCTGCGAACCATTGCCGGTTGGCCGATACGATTCGCCCACTCCATAAAGGTGGCGGTCGTCCAGTGAGGCGACCAAACAGGATCAACTCGGACAGTCGGGAGGGCACAGCGGTGGCGACCGGCAAGGACCGTCAAAAGCAGCTGGCACGAGAGCATTACGAACGGCAGATACAGCGGCGCGCCGAGCGGCAGGCCCGCACGAAGCGCGTGGCGATCTTGGGCACGAGCCTGGGCGTGCTGGTGGTGGTGAGCGGCATCTTCACGGCCGTCGCCGTCATGAGCGGCGGCGACTCCAAGACCGCGGCTGCGACGGCCTCGGACTCGCCCGCGGCGTCGTCGGCCCCGCCGTCCGCGGGACCCCAGCCCAAGCCGTACGACGCGGCGGCCGGCACGTGCGACTTCGTCGCCGACATCAACGGGGCTCCCGCGAAGAACGTGGGGGTGCCCCCGGCGAAGGCCGACAAGGCCGCGAAGACGATGACGATCGGGACCAACCATGGCGACATCGTCGTGAGCCTGGACACCGACAAGGCGCCCTGTACGGTGAGCTCCTTCGCCTATCTCGCCTCGAAGAAGTACTTCGACGGGTCCAAGTGTCACCGCATGGGGCCGGCGAGCTTCCCCATGCTGCAGTGCGGCGACCCGCTGGCCAAGGCCGACGGCAAGAACCCCGGCGACGGTCAGGGCGGTCCGGGCTACCGGTTCGCCGACGAGAACCTGACCGGCGCCAAGTACACCCGCGGGGTGGTCGCCATGGCCAACAGCGGGCCCAACACCAACGGTAGCCAATTCTTCATCATCTTCGGTGACCTCCAACTCCCCCCGAACTACACCCCGTTCGGTACCGTCACAAAGGGGCTCAAAATCCTCGACGATGTGAGCAAGAAGGGCGTCCTGCCCGGGGGGATGGGCGACGGCTCGGGTGCTCCCAAGGACCCGGTCGAAATCAAGCACGTGACAATCTCTGGCAAGAGCTGACGTAATACAACCAAGGACGCGTAGCGTCCTGGAGGCTGATTCGAGTGCGGGAGGACACGGTGAGCACCGACCCGTGGGGCCGGGTAGACGACGACGGCACCGTCTACGTTCGTACGGCTGAGGGAGAACGGGCCGTCGGGTCCTGGCAGGCCGGTGAACCGGAAGAGGCCCTCGCCTACTTCCACAGGAAGTTCGACGAGCTGGCCACGCAGGTGGAACTGCTGGAACAGCGGGTCCGCGGCACCGACCTGCCACCCGCCCAGGCCGAGGCGACGATCGTCAAGCTGCGCGAGTCCATCACCGACGCGCACGCCGTCGGGGACCTCGCGGGGCTGGAGGGCCGCCTGGAGGCGCTCACCGACCTGGTCGGCAAGCGCCGCGAGGAGGTGAAGGCCGCCCGGGACCACGCACGCGCCCAGTCCCGGGAGATCAAGGAACGCATCGTCGCCGAGGCCGAGCGCATCGCCGAGGACACCACTCACTGGAAGTCCGGAGGCGAGCGGCTGCGCCAACTCGTCGAGGAGTGGAAGGCCGCCGAGCGCATCGACCGGGTGACCGAGGCGGCCCTGTGGAAGCGGCTCTCCGCCGCCCGCACGGCCTTCGCGAAGCGGCGCAAGTCGTACTTCGCCGGGCTCGACGAGCAGCGCGAGTCGGTGCGCAGCATCAAGGAGCGCATCGTCAGCGAGGCCGAGGCGCTCTCCAGTTCGACCGACTGGGGCGAGACCGCGTCGGCCTACCGCGAGCTCATGCAGCGCTGGAAGACCGCGGGCCGCGCCTCCCGTGAGGCCGAGGACGACCTGTGGAACCGCTTCAAGGCGGCCCAGGATCTGTTCTTCCAGGCCCGTTCGGCGGTGTTCGCCGAGCGTGACGCCTCGCTGCGGGAGAACGCCGAGGCCAAGGAGCGCATCCTCGCCGACGCCGAGCGCATCCTGCCGGTGACCGACGCCCGCGCCGCGCGGGCGGCCCTGCGCGCCGTCCTGGAGCGCTGGGAGTCGGTCGGGGCGGTGCCGCGCGAGTCCAGGGACAAGCTGGAGGGCGGCCTGCGGCGCATCGACGAGGCCGTGCGCAAGGCCGAGGAGACCGAGTGGAAGCGGTCGAACCCCGAGGCCCGCGCCCGCGCGCAGAACACCGTCGACCAGCTGCGCAGGTCGATCGAGCAGCTGGAGGGCCGCCTGGCCAAGGCCACGGCCGCCGGCAAGGACAAGGACGTCAAGGAGGCCGAGGAGGCCATCTCCGCCCGCCGCTCGTGGCTGGAGGAGGCTGAGCGCACCCTCGCCGAGTTCTCCTGACCGGCGTACGCTCCCGGGTTCCGCCGTGCGGGGACGGCGGACCGGCCCTCGCGCGCCGGTCGCGGTGACCGGCGCGCCG
>NZ_JBEZFH010000219.1:0-12501 GCF_040649355.1 Sphaerisporangium sp. NPDC049002
ATGAGGTTCTCGCCGACCACGAGGTGCCTCGCGCTCGGCCGGCCTGACCACGGTGGCAAGGGTCCGGCCGGGGGGAACGGACGGCCGGGGAGGGGAGCACTCATGGATCGCTCGCTTTCTACGGATGCCCTCAAGAGGTGGGAGCGCTCCCACACGCCGGACCGGGATCGCTCTGCTGCGCTCGATCGCCGATGGTTCTCCGCGCGCGTCCAGGTGTCAACGACGGCGACGCCCGGCGTTCACCGACCTCGGACGGCGCGAAAACGCGCTGAATCTTTCACCTCATGGCCGTTCGCGCGGACCCTCTCGAACCTCATGGCCGCTCGCGCGGATCCCGCCCTAACCTCAGAGCCGCTCGCGCAGATCCCGCTTGAGGATCTTGCCCACGGCGTTGCGCGGCAGGGCTTCGACGATCTCCAGCCGCTCGGGGAGCTTGTAGGACGCGATGCCCTTCTCCTTGAGGAAGTCCACGAGTGACGGCAGGTCGACGTCGTCCCGTGGCGCGACGACCGCGCAGACCCTCTCGCCCAGCACGCCGTCCGGGTACCCGACGATCGCCACCTCCACGACGGCCGGGTGCCCGGCGAGCAGGGACTCCAGCTCGGCGGGGGCGATGTTCATGCCACCCCGGATGATCAGGTCCTTGGCTCGGTCGACGTACCGCAGGTAACGGCCATCGGGGCCGTCGATCTCGAACACGTCACCCGTGATGAGGTAGCCGTCCTCGTCGAAGGGATCGGCGTCGGCCGTGCCGGCGAGGTAGCCGGCGAAGACGGTGGGCCCGGAAAGATGCAGCTCTCCCGGCCGGCCGGGCTCGGTGATCTCCTCGCCGGAGGCGGGGTCCACCAGCTTCACGCTGCTGGCGGCGAGGGTCCCGGGCCAGGCGCCTCCGGGGACGCCCGGCCGCGGGAAGAACCGTGCGCGCTCCTCGGGGTCCGGAATGTTCACCGGGTCGGAGAGCAGCGCGATGCCCTCGTTGGAGCCGAAGAAGTTGATGACGGCGATGCCGTACCGCTCCTGCCAGCCCCTCACCATCCAGGGAGGCAGCGGCGCGGAGCCCGAGCCGATGCGCGTCAGCGAGGAGATGTCGTACCTTTCGAGCATCTCGGGCTTCCGCAGCAGCATCGTGAGCAGCGCCGGCGGGGCGAGGGTGTAGGTGACCCGTTCCTCGGTGATCTGGTCGAGGTAGACGAGCAGGTCGAACGGGTGGTGCTGGACCATCTGGAACCCGGTGCGGAGCCACGGCAGGAAGACGCCGCCGATCCCGGCCATGTTCACCATCGGGAACGGGTTGAGCACCACGTCGCCCCCGTGCAGCGAGGGCGCGGCGGTGGTGTTCGACTCGACGGCGAACCAGTCGTAGTGGCAGCGGGGCACTCCCTTCGGCGTCGCCTCGGTGCCGGAGGTCCAGCAGATGGTCAGGCAGTCGTTGGGGTCGGTTTCGAGGCCCTTGAGGTGGGCGGCGAGCATGGCGGGGTCGGCGACCGCGGTCTCCAGGTCCCGGGCGGGATCGCCCCAGGCCAGCACGATCGGAGGCGCGGGGACGTCGAGCCTGCGGACGATCTCGGCGTTGTCCCGGTCCCCCACGCGCTCGGCGGTGACGAGCACCTTGACCGCCGCCAGCCGGATGGCCTGCGCCAGCTCGTACTCGCGGTACTGCACGGGCAGGGGGGTGACGACGGCGCCGATCCTGGCCACCGCGAGGAACGTCACCGCGAGCTCCACGCTGTTCGGAAGCTGGACCGCGACCACATCGCCCTGGGCGACACCGGTCTCCAGCAGGACCGCGGCGATCCTGTCGGCCTCCGCGCCCAGTTGCGCCCAGGTCAGCCGCCGGGCCGCGCCGTCCATCAGGCTGGGCTTGTTGAGCGGGTCGACGATCGCGATCGCGTCCGGCCGGGCGCTCACCTGTGCCCTGAACAGCCCGTCGACGGTGTCGCCTGTCCACCATCCACCCGAAGTGAAGCGCTCGATCTGCTGTGGGGGGTGCAGCCTCATCGCGACTCCCATCGTGAATGGAAGGACACTACGAAGACAGAAGCCAGCGGGTCAATGGCAGGCGGGCAGATCCTCGCTGGAGGAGGCCGGAAAAGGCGCGGAACGCAGGTGCGCCGGCATGTCGAAGTGGATCTCCCGGCGCTCCAGCGCCCGGTGGCACACCCGGCACAGCAGGACGGGCCGCAGCGCGGAGCCGCAGGGTTTGTGCGTGATGGTCAGGCCGGACCCTTCCGGAGCGGGCAGCTCCGTTTGAGCCCAGTCGGTGAGGAAGGCGAAGACCTCGAAGAAGGCGAGCCCCTTGTCGGTGAGCCGGTAGAGCCGGTACGAATCGGTCTGGAGCACTCCGAGCTCGACGAACCGCTTGAGCCGCTCGGTGAGCACCGACGGAGCGATGCCCAGCTCGCCCTGGAAGTCGACGAAGCGCCTGATGCCGAGGAAGGCCGCCGCAAGGATCGTGGTGCTCCAGCGGTCGCCCAGGATCTCCATGGAGTGCGGGCAGTAGCCGAGGAATTCGGTCCTGTCGTCACCGCGCACGGTGCGGCGATGGTGGCGCGGCACGCCGATGCGGGCGAACGTCGCGAGGGGGCCGCGCTCGGTGTGGGTGTCCCGGGCGCTCATCGGCGCGCGGCACGTTCCACAGGCGAGGTACGGCCGCGCGTCGTTCCCGCAGGTGTCATGGATCAGGGTGAGCAGCTCGGGCCGGTCGGCCCAGTCGCGCTCCCAGCTGTGGATGGCCACGAGGAGGACCCACAGCCGCAGTCCCCTGCCGGTCAGCCGGTACTCGTAGCGGATGCGGCCGTCGCGGTAGGCGGCCGTCTCGAAGATGCCGTGCCTGACCAGCTCCTTGAGCCGGGCCGCGAGCACGGACTCGGAGATGCCGAGCTCGTCGCGCCACGCGGCGAAGGTGCGGATGCGCAGCAGGAAGGCCCGCTGGAGGATCAGCAGGACCCATCGGTCGCCGAGTACGCCGAGCGCGCGCCCTATGGCGCTGAGATCGGCGGTGTCCCCGTCCACGTGATCGCGGCCTCCGGCCACGGCCTTCCCCACCCCGGCCATGACCGGCGACTCCTTCGTCTCCACCGCGCCAACTCTAAACAGCCCTCTCCGGTCGGGGGGCCCGGCCGGTGCGTTGACTAGCTGACTTTTTCTATCGTAGTTTCCAGTGATGAGGGAACAGCCCACCGCGGTCGCGGCGGTGATGGACGATTCGGGCGAGCCGAACCCGTACCTCCTCGGCGTCTACGCACCGGTCCACGATGAGATCACCACCGGCGACCTCAAGGTCATCGGCGAGATCCCCCGTGACCTGAACGGCGTCTACCTGCGCAACGGGCCCAACGCGCGCCACCCGATGAAGGGCCGCTACCACTGGTTCGACGGCGACGGCATGGTCCACGCCATGCACTTCGAGAACGGCCGCGCGCGCTACCGCAACCGGTACGTGCGCACCAGCGCCTTCGAGGCCGAGTCGGCCGCCGGGAGGTCGCTGTGGACCGGCGTCATGGAGAGCCCGAAGGGCAACCCCTTCGGCAACACCCGCGGGCTCAACCTGAAGGACTCCGCCAACACCGATCTGATCTTCCACAGGGGCCGGGTGCTGGCCACGTGGTACCTGTGCGGCTCGCCGTACTCGCTCGACCCGCTCTCGCTGGAGACCCTCGGCGCCGAGACCTTCCTCAACACGCTGACGGGCGACGTCATGGCCCATCCGAAGGCCGACGAGCGCACGGGTGAACTGTTCTGGTTCGACTACGGGCCACGCGAGCCCTACCTGCGGTACGGGGTGGTCGGCGCGGGCGGCGCGGTCGAGCACTGCGTGGAGCTGGACCTGCCCGGAGCCCGGCTGCCGCACGACATGGCGATCACCGAGAACCACGCGATCCTCATGGACCTGCCGCTCTACCAGGACCTCGACGCCGCGCGGCGGGGAAGGTACAAGCTGACCTTCGACCGCGAACTGCCCTCCCGCTTCGGCGTCATTCCGCGCCGGGGCCTCGCGCACGAGATCCGCTGGTTCGAGGCCAAGCCCTGCTACATCTACCACGTGGTCAACGCCTGGGAGTCCGGCGACGAGATCACCATGGACGTCTGCCGGGTGTCGCGCCCGGCGCCGAGCGGCGCCGGCGGGCCGCTCGCGCGCATGCTGTCGTACCTGAGGCTCGACGCCCGGATGTACCGGTACCGCTTCGACCTGCGCACCGGGCGGACCTCCGAGGGGTTCGTGGACGAGGGCCACAACACCGAGTTCCCCTCGATCGACGCCCGCCGGACCGGCCGTGCCACGAGGTACGCCTACAACGTGTCCGTGATGGACGCCGACACCAACCTGTTCGACGGCCTGGTCCGCTACGACAACGTGACCGGCGAGAAGCAGGTGTACCGCTTCGGCGAGCACCGCTACGGCAGCGAGGCGCCGTTCGCCCCCCGGGACGGCGCGACCGGCGAGGACGACGGCTACCTGGTGACGTTCGTCACCGACGAGCGCGAGGGCGCCTCGGAGGTCCAGGTCCTGTCCGCGTCCGACCTGACGGCGGGGCCGGTCGCGCGGGTCCTGCTCCCCCAGCGCGTGCCCCTCGGCTTCCACGCCACCTGGGTCAGGCCGGACCAGCTCCATTGATCGAGCAGATACGCATATGACTCATAAAACGGAATCAAATGGAAGTGGTGGGGAGTGTCCAATATGAGATTGACTAAGCGTCTCGCAAGGACGGTGTCGGGGGCATGCCGTACGAGGCACGACGGCTCCCCCGGGCTATGGCAGGAGCATGACACATGAGGCTCAGCGTCTCCCTCGGGCTGTGGCAGGACCGCCCGGCGGGCGAGGCGGTTCGGACCGCTCAGATCGCGGACGAGCTCGGCTACCCCGAGGTATGGGTCGGCGAGATGGCGACGTACGACGCCTTCGCCCTCGCCACGGCGATCGGCGCGCGGACCGGCCGGGCGGCTCTCACGGTCGGGCCGCTGGCGGTGAGCGTGCGGGACCCCCTGATGATCGCGATGGGAGCCGCCTCGGTCGCGGAGCTCACGGGCAGGCGGGTGAACATCGCGCTCGGCACCTCCAGCCCGATGGTGGTGGAGGACTGGCACGGCCGGTCCAGGGCCGGCTCGGGCACGGCGCTGCGTGAGACCGTCCAGGCGCTGCGGCCCCTGCTCGACGGGGAGAAATCCGACTTCGCGGGCACGCGGGTCTCCAGCAAGGGCTACCGGCTGCGGCTGCCCGCTCCCCGGTCGGAGCTCACCGTCGCCGCCTTCGGCCCCGGAGCGGTGGCCACGGCCGCTCTCGCGGACCGCATGGTGCTCAACCTCCTCACCCCGGCCTCCGCCGCCCGCCTGATCACCGATCTGCGCCTGCTCACGCCCAGCACGCGGGCCGCCGCCTGGGTGACGGCCGCGGTGGACCCCGGCCCGGCCGCGATCGAGCAGATCAGGCGTGGCGTCGTCCCCTACCTCGCTGCCCCCGGGTACGGCGAGATGTTCGCCGAGGCCGGTTTCGAGGACGTGGTGCGGTACGCCCGTACCCTGCCGCACCCCCGTGAGCTGCTCGCCAAGATCCCGGACGCCCTGCTGGAGTCGGTCGCGCTGATCGGCGACTCGGTCGAGATCATGGACCGGCTGGACGCCTACGCGGAGGCGGGCGTGGACGAGGTGGCGCTCGTGCCCGTCAGCACCGACGCCGACCCGTGCGGCGAGGCCACGCTCAAGGCCCTCGCCGACTGACCGCCCGCGCACCGGCCCCGGATCCGGACGGCGCCGTGAACGGAACTCCGGCCGGAGTGCCACACGTTGACGGGACGACGCAGAATGGGCGTGGGGACCACCCCCGCTCGGCGAAGAGAAAGGCCCGGCCATGTCGCCAGTCGCAAAGTATTACGTGGGCGCGGGGATCGCCTCCGTACTCGCCCTTCTCCTGCTGCCGTCCCTGGTCGCATGGGTGCTGGTCCTGGCCGTGCTGGCCGGGCCCGTGGTGGTGTACTTCATGCTGGACGAGTCGCAGCGCGCAAGGCTCCGGCGGATCCGGCGGCGCCAGATCGGCCGCTGATCGCCCGCACGACGACCGCGTGACCGGACGGGCCGACCGTCCGCCCACGCGGTCGTCCGCGATCGGCCAGGCGCGGTCACACCCGATCGTGCCACGGGATCAGGCCGGGGCGACGGCGATCTGCTCCTGCACGCGCTGGGTCACCTTGCGCTCGATCACGAACGACAGGAACGGGATCGTGCCGGCGAGCAGCACTCCCAGGATGTAGGGCCAGGTCCAGCGGGCCTTGAGACCCAGGTTGAGCGCGGCCAGGAGGTAGACGGCATAGATGAAGCCGTGCACGGGGCCGACGACGGCGACGGGCGTGGCGTTGTCGAAGACGTACTTCAGGACCATGGCGCCCACGAGGGCGAGCAGCATGCAGCCGACGACGTAGGCCATCACCCGGAAGGGCTTGAGCGCGGAATCCACGATGATCATTACCTCGCTTGGAGAGCGGTCACCACACGATATCCGGGCATGAGGGTGGTCAGCCCTGCGGGGACGCGCTGAGCTCCGCGGTCGCGGCTCCGCCCGCCCGGCCCGCGCGCACCGCGTCGCGTACGAAGTGGAACCACATGAACACGGCGAACGCCGCGAAGATCCACCATTGGGCGGCGTAGGCGAGGTTCCGCCAGGTGAAGCCGCCCCCCTCGGTGGGCGGGGGCACGTCGACCAGGCGGGTGACCGGGGCCATCGGCGCCGTCGCCACCACGAACCCGTCATGGAGCCGGGCACCATGCCAGATGTTGATCAGCTCGGACGTCGAGACGGTCGCCACCTGGCCCGCCGGGAGCGGAGAGGTGCGCCTCCTGGCGAAGTCTGTGGGCTCGGACGGCTGGAGGCGCCCGCTCACGCTCACCGTCCCGCCCGGCACGGCCGTCGCCGGGTCGGACGGAGAAGCGACCCACCCGCGCACGACAGGCACCAAGGTGCCGTCGGCCAGCTTCAGGGGGGTCAGCAGCCAGTAGCCGCCGTCCTTGCTCACGCCGCCGCCGGACTCCACGGTGGGCTCGCGCTCGGCCACGAGCAACTGCCGGGACGCCTCGAAGGTGCCCTGCGCGGTGACCCTGCGGCTGATCGCCGGTGCCGGCACGCGCCTGCCGGCCTCGACGAGCGTGGACAGCGCGATCGGCGCCGGATCCACGACGGCATGGGGACGGCCGGACTCCTCGAAGACCCCGAGCTGCCAGCGCCCGAGAAAGGTGAACGAGATCAGCACCCCGATCGTCACCAGGTGGAGGCCCACGAGGCGGGGCGAGAACAACGTCCGGAGCATGCCCCCACGCTATCCGCACAGGCCCGTGGTCCGGTCTTCGGTCCTGCTCAGGCAGGGCGGGCGCCGCCGCTCGGGGAAAGCTTCCGCAGCCTGAGGCCGAAGTGGCATAAACAGCGTCAAGTCACCACCGAGGTCGATAAAGTCGTGCCCATGTCCGAACCTCAGATTGATCCTGCGGGGAACACCCAGCAGTTCAAGGCCTTCGCCCAGCGCCAGGAGCCCGAGCCCGTCGCGCCGCAGCGGTCCTACCTGGTTCCCGTGATCGCCGCGGTCGCCGCCGTCATCGTCGTCGCCGTGGTCGTCTTCCTGCTCCTCCGGTAGGAACCGGCCGCTCGTAGAGGCCACGCGCCGTCGGCCACGCGCCGTCGGCGCTTTCGCCGTACCCGGAATCGGTTCGGCGCTTTCCCCGTACCCGGAAATATGCTGACAGAGGCGGGGATGGACCAGGACGACACCTGCGTCTAAATTGGACCGAAGGTCCAATACGGGGTGGAGGAGATGGAATGGCAGCCACGGGCCCCGGCATCACGATCATCGGCTCCGGTTTCGCCGGGCTCTGCATGGCGATCAAGCTGAAGGACGCGGGGTACCACGACTTCGTCATCCTCGAAAAGGACGCGGACCTCGGCGGCACCTGGCGCGACAACACCTACCCTGGTTGCGCCTGCGACGTTCCCTCCCCGATGTACTCCTTCTCCTTCGAGCTCAACCCCGAGTGGTCCCGGCTGTTCGCCCCGCAGCGGGAGATCTGGGACTACATGCGTGCATGCGTGGACAAGTACGCGCTCGCGCCCCACTTCCGATTCGGGAAGGAAGTCCGCGGGCTCGAATACCTGGACGAGACCAACCGCTGGCGGGTGAGCACCGCCGACGGCGCGACCTTCACGACGAACGCGGTGGTGTCGGGCATCGGGGCCCTGCACGTCCCGTCCCTGCCGGAGATCCCCGGACGCGAGACGTTCGCCGGCCGGTCGTTCCACTCGG
Source organism: Sphaerisporangium sp. NPDC049002 (assembly GCF_040649355.1). Taxonomy (NCBI): domain Bacteria; kingdom Bacillati; phylum Actinomycetota; class Actinomycetes; order Streptosporangiales; family Streptosporangiaceae; genus Sphaerisporangium; species Sphaerisporangium sp. NPDC049002. The sequence continues at coordinate 8,280 of NZ_JBEZFH010000219.1, forward strand.
CGAACTGGGACCACTCCTGCGACCTGACCGGCAAGCGCGTCGCGGTCATCGGCACCGGAGCCTCCGCCGTCCAGTTCGTCCCCAAGATCGCCGGGCAGGCGGAGCGGTTGCACGTCTTCCAGCGGACCGCTCCGTGGATCCAGCCCAAGCCCGACATCCGGCTCTCGGAGCGCACCCGGAAGACGCTCAGGACGCTGCCCCTGGCCGGGCGGGCGCTGCGCAACGCGGTCTACTGGCTCCTGGAGACCCGCGCCCTCGGGTTCACCGTCGACCCGCGCCTGATGCGGATCCACCAGGCGGTGGCCGAACGCCACCTCGCCGCCCAGGTGCCCGACGCGGAGCTGCGCGCCAAGCTGACGCCCGGCTACACCATCGGCTGCAAGCGCATCCTGCTCTCCGACGACTACTACCCGGCCCTCGTCCGGGACGACGTCGAGCTGGTCACCGACCGGATCACCGAGATCCGCGAGCACTCGATCGTCGACGCGACCGGCCGGGAACGCCCGGTCGACGTGATCATCTACGGCACCGGGTTCAAGGTCACCGACGCGCTCGGCGAGCAGCGGATCACCGGCAGGGACGGGCTGAAGATCCAGGACGCGTGGCAGGACGGCATGCAGGCCTACCTCGGCACCGCCACGGCGGGGTTCCCCAACCTGTTCTTCCTGCTCGGCCCGAACACCGGGCTCGGGCACACCTCGGTCGTCTTCATGATCGAGGCCCAGGTGCGGTATGTCATGTCCTGCCTGCGCCTGCTGTCGTCGGCCCGGGCGAGGGCCCTGGATGTGCGGCCCGAGGCCCAGCGGGCGTACAACACCAGGCTCCAGGAACGGCTCACCCGCCTGGTGTGGTCCGAGGGCGGCTGCGTGAGCTGGTACCTCGACGACCAGGGCCGGAACCGCACCCTGTGGCCCGGCTTCACGTTCGAGTTCTGGGCGCGAACCCGGAACGTGAAGCCGAGTGCCTACGAGCTGATCCGCTAGGGCCTCTCTGAGACCACCAGCGCGCTGCCGCCGCCCCTGCGGGAAGGCTCGGCGACCGCCTGGACCTTGCCGCGGCCGAGGAACTCAAGCCCCGTGGCCGCGCCGATCTCCCCGACCGGCGGGCCGGGGGCGATCGTCAGCGTGTGGCCCTTGGCGGTCAGCTCGGCTCCGTAGCGGTCGATGAAGCCCTGCTCGGCCTGCGTCGCGGCGGCGTTGCGCTGGCTGCCCCTCGGCGCGGCGACCGCGTCGGGCAGGGACATGCCGAACTCGTAGCGGTTGACGAGGATCTGCAGCACCGTCGTGATGATCGTCGCCCCGCCCGGCGAGCCCACGGCGAGGAGGGGCTTGCCGTTCTTCAGCACGATCGTCGGGGCCATGGACGAGCGGGGGCGCTTGCCGGGGGCCGGGAGGTTCGGGTCGCCGGGGGCCGGGCCGAAGGTGAAGTCGGTCAGCTCGTTGTTCAGCAGGAAGCCCCGCCCCGGGACGACCATGCCGTTGCCGCCGGTCTGCTCGATCGTGATGTTGTACGCCGCGACGTCGCCCCAGCGGTCGGCCACGACCAGGTGGGTGGTCTCTGGCCCCTCCGGCTTCTCGGCGGCGCCGGCCTCGTCGGCCGCGAGCGGCCTGCCCTCGATCTGGCACCCGCCGTACGAGCCGTCGGGCGAGCCGGGCGCGGCCGGGTTCGGCATCGCGACGTGGCCGATCAGGCAGGCGCGCTCCTTGGCGAACCCGTCGGACAGCAGCCCCTTGAGCGGCACGTCAACGTAGTCGGGGTCGCCCACGAACTTGTTGCGGTCGGCGAAGGCGAGGCGGGAGGCCTCCAGGTACTCGTGGACGCCGACCTTGGGCAGCGCTTCGAGGATGTTCAGCGCCTCGCCGACCGTGGAGCCACCGGAGGACGGCGGCGCCATGCCGTACACGTCCATGCCGTTGTAGCTGATCTTGCTCGGGGCGCGCTCCAGCGCGCGGTAGGCCCGCAGGTCGGAGAGCTCCATGAGACCCGGCCGCACCACGCGGGTGGACCCGGGCCTGACCGGGGGCGACTTGACGGTGGCCACGACCTCCTCGCCGAGCTTGCCCCCGTACAGCCAGTCGCCGCCGCGCCTGCCCAGCTCGCGGTAGGTCGCGGCGAGGTCGGGGTTGCGGAAGACCGAGCCGACGGGCGGCGGAGCGCCGTTCGGCAGGTACAGGGAGGCGGTGGAGGTGAAGTCCGCGAAGCGCGCGGCGTTCTGCGCGGTCTGGTCGTAGAAGGTCTGGTCGACCGTGAAGCCCTTGGTGGCGACGTCGATCGCCGGCTGGAGCGCCCGCTTGAGCGACAGGGTGCCGAAGCGCCGCAGCGCCAGCTCCCACTGCGCGAGGCCGCCGGGCACGCCCGCCGACAGCCCGCTGGTCACGGCGGCGTCGAACGGGATGGCCACGCCGTTCTCCTGGAACGAGGTCTCGGTCATCGCCTGGGGGGCCTTCTCGCGGCCGTCAATGGTGAAGACCTTGCCGCGCCGGGCGTCGTAGTAGACCAGGAACCCGCCGCCCGACAGGCCCGCCGAGTACGGCTCGGTCACGCCCAGCGTCGCGGCTCCCGCGACGGCCGCGTCCATGGCGTTGCCGCCCTGCTTCAGGACGCTCAGCGCGGCCTTGCTCGCGTCGAGGTCGACGGTGGACACGGCGCCGCCGTACCCCTCGGCGACGGGGACCTTGGCCGGCTGCCCGTGCCCCTGGGAGCCGGGCGGTGTCCCGGTGGTGATCGGCGCCCGTGCGTCGGCGGGCGGTATGACGAGTGCCAGAGAGGCGGCGACCCCTACAAAGGGCACCGCCAGGCGGCGAAAGCTCATGCTGGACCTCATTCCTAGATCGCACCAGCATTGACTCATAGCTTCACAACCGTGGTCAATTATGATCAAAGTGTCCGCATGCGGTCGTGCCGCCGGGCAGAGGTGTTCACATGAAGTGATGAGAGTGTAACGCAGGGTCCGTGTGGCGCCGGGCGGTACGCCGGTTACCGTAGGCGGCACTGCCCCCCTGGGACGACGCTCTGGTCAGCGCGCTGACGTACCGTTCTGGCGTGCGCACGAAACGGTCCCATTGGTTCGACTCCACGCTCCCGCTGCTCGTGGGCATGGCGCAGGTGTGGGGTTCGATCGGCGCGCAGAGAGCCCAGATCGACGCCGCCGACCCCGGCACCCGCGTCCCGCTCGACACCCTCGGGTACGCGCTGCTGACGGTGGGGCCGCTCGCGCTTGTCGCGCGCCGGGCGCATCCCGTGGCGGCGCTGTGGGTGACGATCGTGGCGACCTGCGTCTACGTCCACCAGGGCTTCGCCTACGGGCCCGTGTTCGCCGCCCCCATCTTCATGATCGTCAACGCTGTCATGGCCGGGCACCGCCGGGCCGCGTGGGCCGCCGGTGGTTCCCTCTTCCTCTTCTTCGCCGCCTACGCCACCTGGCTCCTCCCGGTGCGCCAGGGCTGGCTGCACCACGCAGGCGTCGGAGCGATCATCCTGGTCGTGCTCACCGGGGCCGAGATGGCCCGCGCCCGGCGCGAGCAGCGCGTGGAGCGCGAGAGGGTCGAAGAGGAGGAGGCCAGGCGGCAGGCCAGCGAGGAGCGCCTGACCATGGCGCAGGAGCTGCACGACGTGCTCGGGCACAGCATCTCGCTCATCCACGTCCAGGCGTCCACGGCCCTGCACCTCATCGACGACCACCCCGAGCAGGCGCGCACGGCGCTCGCGACCATCAAGCAGGCCAGCAAGGACGTGCTCACCGAGATGCGGTCGGTGCTCGGCGTGCTGCGGGACGGCGCCCCCCGGTCGCCGGCGGCGGGCCTCGGCCAGCTCGACGAGCTGATCGGGCGCACGGGGCCGGCGGTCACCATGGAGACCGAGGGCATTCCCCGGCCGTTGCCTCCGGGGGTCGAGCGGGCCACCTACCGGATCATCCAGGAGTCGCTCACCAACGTCACCAAGCACGCGCCCGGCGCGCGGGCCACGGTGACGATCACCTACGGCCCGGAGGAGCTGTACGTCCGCGTCGCCGACAGCGGCGCGACCGCGCCGAGCGCGCTGACCGACGAGGGGGGCGGCAACGGCATCCCCGGGATGCGCGAGCGCGCCGCCGCGCTGGGCGGCTCGCTGACCGCCCGACCCCATAGGGCGGGCTTCAACCGGCTGGTGGGCTACATCTGCCCTACCACAGCCGTATGGATGCGAGACCACTCCAGAGTCCCGGAGGTCCTGCGGATGCGAG
>NZ_JBEZFH010000220.1:0-12488 GCF_040649355.1 Sphaerisporangium sp. NPDC049002
AGGTCGATGTCCTCCATCGGGCATGCCTGTCCCATCCGTCGCACTCTCGACGGTCCCTCGCCGTAGGCCGGCGCCGGTATCGCCGCCCCGCGTCCGACCGCGTCGGCGCCCAAAGTCAGGACGCCACAGCGGCTGGGAAGTCGGGTTGGTGTGGGTGTCGAGCGACCTGGCACCGGATCGGCAGTGAGGTTGGTACGGGGCGCCGAGCGAGCCGAGTGACAGGACGCGGAACCGGTGGAGCGGGCACGCCTCCCGGTCACCCGCGAGGAGTCCACTGACTCTCAACATTGGGCTGCCTATGGCGGTCAGCGCGTCTCCCGCCGGCCTTCGATGGCTCCTCGCCGTAGCGGGCGCCGGTGCCGCTGACCATCATCCCGCGGTGTCGGGGCGGGATGACGATGTCGTCCGGGTGGTGGGGGGAGTTGGCTTGGCTGGTCGGTGCGGGGTCAGGGGAGGATCAGGAGGGCGTCGCCTACGCCGCGTTCGGTGCCGTCGGAGGGGTGGTTCACTACCTTGCCCTTGACGACCATGGCGCTCGACCCGCCGCCGTCAAGGTTGATGGCCTCACGAGCGCCCAGCCAGAGCATCAGCTGTGCGGCCTCCACCATCGAAGCTCCGACGGTGACGCCAGGCTTGCGGCCGTCGACGGTGGCGAGGATGAGCTTGCCCGACTTGGTGACTCCGGCCATGGTGCGAGGGTGCCGCCGGAGGATCATGTTGATGTTCGCGTGCCCGTCGGCCTTGGCGGTGATGTGTTCGCGGCCGTCGCGGACCAGGCCTACCCCGCCGCCGATGATGCTGGTCTCCGGGGTGAGGGGGACGCCCTTGCCGGTGCGCATGTCCGTCACCTTGGTGGTGACCTTCAGGTTCCACTTCTCCCAGGCGTGCGCCCAGATCCAGTCGGACATGATGCCGGTGCCGTGCAGTACGCGGGTCCCGCGCGCCACTTTGCCGCCTGCGGGGCGAAGGGTCAGCACCTCGCCCTGGTCGTCGAGGACGGCCTCGGCTCCCTCGTCGGAGGGGGTCTTCTCTCCGAACTCCTCGGTGTAGAGCACCAGCTCGTCCGGCTGGGCCGCGCGGTTGACGCCGTTGATGGTCGTCCTCTCCCCGTCGGCCGAGGTTGCCGTAACCGTCGTCTTCACCTCGGTGATACGAGCGGTGCGCCCCTTGAGAATCAGGGCGCTGCGGCCTTCGACCGCCTCGCTGAGCAGGCGGCCGTCGACCACCGAGACGCCCACGGGCTCGCCCCGGAGGTTCTTGTCCGTGTGGATGTTGAAGAAGCCGCCGTTGACCGCGGCTATGGCGCCTTCTTTCTTGGCCATGGACGAGGGGGTCTCGCGCTTGGCGACGCTGGCTCCGATGCTGGAGTGGTAGGAACCGGTGAACGCCCGAGGATCGACGGTGAGCACCCGCATGTCCCAGGGACCGGTGGTCTGCAGCCCGTCGTCCCCGAGGAAGTCCACCTTCGCGGAGATATCAGCCTCTTTAAGCTTCTTAACTACCTTTTCAGCCTCATTGCGCTCTTCAAGGGTCCAAAGCCCGATGCGTACCGTGTAGCTGGTCCCCTCGGGAAAGTCGGCGACGCCGGGGCGGGTGAACTGCTGGATGCTCGCCTCGAATCCCGCGTTCAGGGCCGATTCCGCCGCCGCCTCCGCGGCGGCCTGGGAGCCGTAGTCCTTGCCCTTCATGAGCACCGACACCGTGTATCCATCGGTCGGCGTTCCATAGAGCACGCTGAACAGGTCGATGCCGGACGCGACCGCTCTCTGTTCCTGGGTGACGGCACCCGGCTGCCCGAGCGGGAAGTTCTCCGACGGCAGTCCCGATTGAGTCGATTCGGCGATCGCCGGCGCGGGGACGGTGGCCGCGAGGAAGGAAAGCGCGGCAAGACCGGCGATGAGGCGACGTGGCATCAAGGGCTCCCGTGGGTGATCTACTCCTTGACGCACCATGGTCTTGGCAATGACACGCCAGGCGCCCGCAAACACGCCCACGTCTACGAGAATGTAACCGGCCGTTTTTCCGGATCCGGAAATGAGCGGGCCCGGCGCGAATCCGCCCGGCTCCTGCGGTCGCGCGCAACGCCGCGTTACGGTTCGCTAGCCGCGATCACCGAGCGAGCGGCACGACCCCGTCACGGAGGAGCCCGGCCAGGCGTTTGCCGTCGAGGCCGTGGACGGTGACGCCGTCGGCGCCGGTCATGGTGTCCCCGGCGACCAGGGCGTTGACGATCGCCTCCTCGGTCGCCTCGATCACGGCGTAGAAGAGCGGATTGATGTAGTCGTCCGCGAGCACGGTCACGTCGAAGGTGCGCGGCGGATCGGCGTCGAGCGTGTTGGCCGGGAGGTTGCGGTTGGCGGTGGAGAAGCACAGGAAGCCGTCCCCGCTGGAGTTCTCCCCCGCGCCGCCCGTGCGCGCGATGCCCAGCCCGGCGCGCTGGGCGAGCCTGCGGCACTGGTGGGGGAGCAGCGGCGCGTCGGTGGCGATGATGCCGATGATCGACCCGGCGCCCTCGAACTTCGGCGGCGTGGGCCTCGGCACGTCGTCGAGATGGCGGCCGACGGGAACGCCGTTGACGGTCAGGCGCTCGCGTGACCCGTGGTTCGCCTGGACGAGCACGCCCACGGAGTAGCCGCCCTCATCCTCGCCGAGAACGCGGGAGGCGGTGCCGATGCCGCCCTTGAAGCCGTGGCAGATCATGCCGGTGCCGCCACCGACGCCGCCCTCGGCCACCGGCCCGGTGGACGCCGCGCGGTAGGCGGCCTTGACGTGCTCCGCTTTGACGTGCTGGCCGTCGATGTCGTTCAGCGTGCCGTCCCAGGTCTCGCCGACCACGGGGAGGGACCAGGCCTGACGGCCCCTTCCGAGGGAGGCCACCTCGATCTCCACGATCGTGTCCCGCACCACTCCCACCGAGGCGGTGTTCGTGAGCCCGATCGGCGAGGCGAGCATGCCGAACTCGTCGAGGAAGGCCATGCCGGTGATCTCGCCGTTGCCGTTCAGCCAGTGGAGGCCCGCGTACACCGGCTCGTCGAAGGCCGACCCGCCGTGCGGGAGCACCACCGTGACGCCGGTGCGCACCGGGCCCTCGCCCACGACGCGGGCGCCCTCGCCGCGTACGAGGGTGGTGTGGCCGACCGTGACCCCCGCGACATCGGTGATGGCGTTGTACGGCCCGGGGGCGCCGGTGCCTATCACGATGCCGTGGTCACGTGCGCGCAGGGGCGTGACGTCGCCGAGGCTCAACGGATCTCCCTTCGGAACGACTCCAGCGCCAGCAGGGCGACGTGGAGGGACAGGCAGGACTCGACGTCGTCGAGGTCGGTGTCGAGGATGCGCTCCAGGCGGCGGAGCCGGTCGTAGAAGGCCGGCCGCGACAGATGGGCGCGCTGGGCCGCCACGGCCTTGTTGCGTCCCGCTTCCAGGTACGTACGCAGGATGCCGGTGAGGTCGCCGCCGCGATGGGCGTCGTGGGCGAGTAGCGGTCCGAGCTCGCGCTCGGCGAAGGTCTGCAGCCTGGCGTCGTCCCGCAGGAGGTGGAGCAGGCCGCGGAGCCGAAGGTCGGGCAGCCGGTAGAACGGGCGCCGGTCAGGCTGGCGGGCGGCGGCCTCGGCGACCTGCTCGGCTTCGAGGAAGCTCCGGCGTACGTCCCTGATGGACTCGACGACGGAGCCGGCCGCGATGACGAACGGCGCGGCGAAGGCCGTGCGCAGCCGCTCGGCCAGGGTCGTGAGCGCGCCCTCGGCGAGCGCGCGGGGAGGCAGGGGAAGCAGGACCCCGACGCGGTTCTGGTCGAGGGCGCCGACGAGGGCGGGCAGCTTGGAGTCACGGCAGGCCGCGGCGGTCGCCTCGGCCAGCTCGCCAAGCTGGGCCTGGAGGTTCAGTGCCGTCTCGGTCGGGTCGGTGAGCCGGAGCACGACGCTGATGAGCTTGCGGCCGGTGAGCGGGACCCCGACCGCCCGCGCGCGTGCCGCCGCCTCCTCGGGATCGGCGTACGCGTGGGTCAGGATGCCGGTGATGATCGTGCCGTGGGCCTGGCGTTCCAGGCTCTCCTGGTGGCGTTCCAGCAGCCGGCCCAGGGCGAGCGTCGTGGCGGCGCGCTCGGCGAGGACTATGTCGCGCGGGCCGGGTGCGGACTCGCAGATGAGGATCAGCCGTCCCCAGTCGTGGCCGCGCGCGCCGACCATGGTGACCAGCCAGCCGGACGAGGTGTCGTAGGCGGTGCGCTCGCGGGGGGCGACCGCCCGTGACCGGGCCTCCCAGTTGGCGAGCAGGATGCCGGTGTCGCGCCCGGTGGACTCGCAGGCGAGCACCTGGTGGGCGAGGTTCTCCAGGATCGCGGGGCGGGCCGACAGGCGGGAGACCTGTGTCAGCACCTCGGCCGGTGACGCACCCTCGACCGACAGCTCGGTGAACACCTCGTGGAGATGCTCGGAAGCGCGGAGCTCCTCAAGCTGGATGTCGATGATGCGGGCGTGCACCGACTCGGTGATCTGTACGAAGGGTGTCTCGCGGGCCAGTGTGACGAGGGGGAGGCCATGGGTCTCCGCCGACTCGACGACGGCACGTGGCAGTTCGCGGATGAACCTGCGGCCCAGTTCGACGATCAGGCCGGACGCGCCCACGGCCGCCAGGTCGGCGATGTAGTCGGCCAGTTTGTCCGGCTCGTCGGGGAGCGCGACGCCGGTGGTGAGGATGAGCTCGCCCCCGCGGAGCAGGTGCGCGATGTCGCTGACCTCGCCGACGTGCACCCAGCGCACGCGCGTGTCCAGCCGGTCGGCGCCCGCGACGACGCGCGGGTTGCCTCGGCGGACGGCGTCCAGTGCGAGGACGTCGGCCAGGGTCGGTAGCATATGTCCGAGCCTAGCCGATCACCATGTAAGACCGACCATACACTCCCTGACAGAATGTCGGCTATTGGACGGCACCGCCGACCGCTCGCCGACCGGGGCGGAAGAGCGCTCTGCCTGGCGGAGTGGAGCGCTCACGTCTGGTGGGGGCGAGCGCCCACGTCGAGGCGAGCGCGCCCACGTGAAGGCGAACACTCACGTCTGGCGGAGGCGGGCCTCCAGGCCGTCGAGGATGGAGATCAGGCCGAAGTCGAAGGCCAGGTGCCGGGCCCTGCTGAAGTCGATTCTCTCGTAGTCCTCATAGCGGGCCAGCAGCTTGGGGTAGTCGGCGGCGGCGACCCGCATCTGGGGGCGGATCGCCTTCATCCACTCCTCGGCGTCCGCGCTCGACCGGCCGACGGTGTTCAGCCAGCTGACCTCGGGCATCGTGGCGCCCAGAGTGTAGGAGAGGAGGGAGGCCGAGGCGTATTCGAGGGTCATGCCGGTGAAACCGGCCAGCTCGAAGGCGTTCATCAGCGTCGTCCCGACGGCCAGGGCGTTCGGCCCGAGGCTCGGCATGGCTCCGATGAGCGTGACCGACCAGGGGTGTTCGAGGATCGCGCTGCGCAGGCCGTAGGCGAACGCCGCGGCCGCGTCACGCCAGCCGGTGACGGCGGGGTCGGGGATGCGCGCCTGGCCGTAGACCTCGTCGAGCACGAGCTCCAGCAGCTCTTCCTTGTTGGCCACGTGCCAGTAGATGCTGGTCGCTCCTGAGCCGAGCCTCGCCCCGAGCTTGCGCATGCTGAGGGCGTCCATGCCTTCGGTGTCGAGGAGCTCCATCGCGGCCCGGACGATCTGCTCGCGGCTCAGCGAGGGTTGCTCCCGTGTGCGCTTGGCGGGCGCTTCGCGGGACCAGACCGAGGTGAACCCCGTCTTGCTCGGCAAGGATGACTCTCCTTCGTTCGCCCCAAGGCTAATCCACTCGCACGCTGTACGACTCTCATCGTACGCTGTGCGAGTGAACTCGAACGCTGTACGAGAAGAGCACGGAGACGCGCCCGGGAAGAATCCCCGGCGCTGGTGGATCCTCGCCGTGCTGTGCCTGAGCCTGCTGGTGCTCGTCGTGGACAACACGGTGCTGAACCTCGCGATCCCCTCGCTCATCCGCGACCTGGGCGCGAGCCCGGCGGACATCCAGTGGATCATCGACGCCTACATCCTGGTCTTCGCGGGCCTGCTGCTGACCGCGGGGAGCCTGTCCGATCGCTACGGCCGGCGCCGCTTCCTGATCATCGGGCTTGTGGTGTTCGGCGGAGCCTCGGTGGTCGCGATGCTCGCCCAGGAGCCGTGGCAGCTGATCGGCGCACGCGCGCTCATGGGGGTGGGCGGGTCGTTCCTGATGCCGAGCACCCTGTCGATCCTGATCACGGTCTTCGACGACTCCGAACGCCGCAAGGCCTTCGCCGCCTGGAGCGCGGTCGCCATGGTCGGGGTCATCGCCGGGCCGACCCTGGGCGGGTTCCTGCTGGAGCACTACTGGTGGGGCTCGGTGTTCCTGCTGAACGTGCCGATCGCCGCCGTCGCCATCCTCGCCGCCGTCCTGCTGATGCCCGAGTCCCGCGCGCCCGCCCGTCCAACCGACCCCCTCGGCGCGCTGCTGTCCACGGTCGGCATGACCGCGCTGGTCTACATGGTCATCGACGCGCCCCGCGAGGGCTGGACCTCGGCCCGCGCGCTGGTGGCGATCGCCGTCGCCGTCGTGGCGCTCGGGGGCTTCGTGATCTGGGAACGGCGGACCGACCATCCGATGCTGCCACTCTCGCTGTTCCGCGACCGTGACTTCAGCGGCTCGTCGTTCTCCATCGTGCTGATGTCGTTCGGCACCGGGGCGCTGCTGCTGATGCTCACCCAGTACCTGCAGTTCGTGCTGGCGTACGGGCCGATGAAGGCGGGCCTCGCGCTCCTGCCGTACGCGGTCGCTGCCGCGCTGTTCAACGGGGTCGGCGCCGGGCTCGGTCAGCGGGTCAGCAACCGGGTGCTGATCGCGGTGGGCATGCTCGTGATGGCCGGAGGGTTCATGGTGCTGGCGCTCATCGGCCCGTCCGACGGGTACGGCCGGCTCATCACCGGCCTGCTGATCATGGGCATGGGCGGTGGTCTCGCGGGGCCCGCGGCCTACGCGACGCTGATGGGGGCGGTCCCGCCGGACCACGCGGGCGTCGGCTCGGCGCTCAACGACACCGTCCAGCAGGTCGGCATGGCGCTGAGCGTGGCCATCCTCGGCAGCGTGCTCGCCGGGGTCTACACCGCGCGGATGCCCGAGAGCGCCCCGGCCGTGGCGAGGGACTCGATCGGCGCCGCGCTGCGGCTCGGGGACCCGGGGCTCGCGAAGACGGCCCGTGAGGCGTTCGTGTCGGCGATGTCGTTCGGCTCGTGGGTCGGCGTCGCGTTCGCCGTCGCCTCCGCCGCGCTCGCCTTCGCGGTCCTGCGCCCCCGTACGGCTCCGGTGGCCGAGCGCCGGCCCGAACCCGTGTCCTGACCGGGAGCGTGGCCCGACCGGGAGCGTGGCCTGGCAGGAAAGTCTGAGCTCAGGCGCCTGCGGGCGGTGGACGTACGCCGCCCGCAGGCGCTTGGGAAATGTCCGGACATCATGTCCACATGGCTTCAGGACGATAGAAGGTTGGGGGTGGCAGCATGTAAGGTGAATTCGCCGTACGCCGACACCTTGGAGGTGGGAGCGATGCCGATAAATCGACATAATCGGACTATGTCGGACCTTCTTCCGCGCCACCGTGCGGTCATGCCCAACTGGTTGTCCCTCTATTACGACGAGCCGATCGAGATCGTACGGGGGAAGGGCAACCGCGTCGTCGACGCAGAGGGCCGCACCTACCTCGACTTCTTCGCCGGCATCCTCACCAACATGATCGGGTACGACGTGCCCGAGGTCCGTGAGGCGGTCGAGCGCCAGCTCGCCACCGGGGTCGTTCACACCAGCACCGTCTACCTGCTGCGCGCGCAGGTGGAGCTGGCCGAGAAGATCGCGCGGCTGTCGGGCATCCAGGACGCGAAGGTCTTCTTCACCAACTCCGGCACAGAGGCCAACGAGACGGCCCTGCTGCTCGCGACGTACGCCCGCAGGTCCGACCAGGTGCTGGCCATGCGCCAGAGCTACCACGGCAGGAGCTTCGGCGCGCTGTCGGTCACGAGCAACCGGAGCTGGAAGAACAATTCGCTCTCCCCGCTCAACGTGCACTTCCTGCACGGCGCAGACCGGCACCTCCCGCAGTTCCGCGGCCTGTCCGACGCCGACTACATCAAGGCCTGCGTCGAGGACCTGCGCCACGTGCTCGCCACCGCGGTGGGAGGCGACGTGGCCGCGCTGATCGCCGAGCCCATCCAGGGGGTCGGCGGCTTCACCATGGCCCCCGACGGGCTGTTCGGCGCCTACAAGGAGGTCCTCGACGAGGAGGGCATCCTGTTCATCTCCGACGAGGTGCAGACCGGCTGGGGCCGCACGGGCTCGGCGTTCTTCGGCATCCAGGACCACGGGATGACGCCCGACATGATGACCTTCGCCAAGGGCCTCGGCAACGGGTTCGCGGTCGGAGGCGTGGTGGCCCGGGGTGACCTCATGGACGCCCCGCACGCCATCGGCCTCGCCACCTTCGGCGGCAACCCGATCTCCATGGCCGCAGCCAACGCGACCCTCGACTACGTGCTCGACCACGACCTCCAGGCGCGTGCCGCCGTCACGGGCGCGATCCTCCTCGACGGCCTGCGCGAGGCGCGGGGCCGCCTGCCGATCCTGGGGGACGTCCGGGGCAAGGGCCTCATGTTCGCCCTGGAACTGGTCGACCCCGCGACCGGCGCGCCCGCGCCGGAGCTGGCCGGCCGGTTCATGGAGGAGACCAAGAAGCTCGGGCTGCTGGCCGGCAAGGGCGGGCTCTACGGCAACGTGCTCCGCATGGCCCCGCCGCTGACGCTCACCGAGGACGAGGCGCGCGAGGGTCTGGGCATCATCCTCACGGCACTTCAGACGATCAACGAGGAGAAGGTCAAGTGAAGCGGGTCACGCACTGGATCGGCGGCGAGGAGGCGGAGGGGAGCTCGGGCCGGCGGGCCGAGATCTTCAACCCGGCCACCGGCGAGGTCGCGGGGCACGTGGACCTGGCCGGCCCCGAGGACGTCGACGCGGCGGTGGCCGCCGCCGCGGCCGCGTTCCCGGCGTGGCGGGACGCCTCGCTGGTGAAGCGGGCGCAGGTGCTGTTCCGGTTTCGCGAGCTGATGTACGGCCACCGCGACGAGCTGGCCGCGCTGATCAGCGCCGAGCACGGCAAGGTGCACTCCGACGCGCTGGGCGAGGTGGCGCGGGGGCTGGAGGTCGTGGAGTTCGCCTGCGGCATCCCCCACCTTCTCAAGGGCGGCTTCTCCGAGAACGTCTCGACGAGCGTCGACTCGTTCTCGATCAGGCAGCCGCTGGGGGTGGTCGCGGGGATCACGCCGTTCAACTTCCCGGCCATGGTGCCGATGTGGATGTATCCCCTCGCGATCGCCTGCGGCGACACCTTCGTGCTGAAGCCCTCAGAGCGCGACCCGTCCGCGTCGCTGCTGATGGCGTCGCTGTGGAAGCAGGCCGGTCTGCCCGACGGCGTGTTCAACGTCGTCCAGGGCGACAAGGTCGCCGTCGACCGGCTGCTGGAGCACCCCGGCGTCCGCGCGGTCTCCTTCGTCGGCTCCACGCCGATCGCCCGGTACGTCTACGAGACGGGGACCCGGCACGGCAAGCGGGTGCAGGCGCTCGGCGGGGCCAAGAACCACATGCTCGTGCTGCCCGACGCCGATCTCGACCTGGTCGCCGACGCCGCGGTGAACGCGGGCTTCGGCTCGGCGGGGGAGCGGTGCATGGCGATCTCGGTCGTGCTCGCGGTCGACCCGGTCGGCGACGAGCTGGTCGACAAGATCGTCCAGCGCGTGAGCACGCTGACAGTCGGCCCGGGCGACGACCCCGACTCCCAGATGGGCCCGCTGGTCACGGGGGCGCATCGCGACAAGGTGGCCTCCTACCTCGACACCGCGCTCGCGGAGGGCGCCAAACTGGTCGTGGACGGGCGCGAGACCCCGATCAAGGGCGGCGCGACCGCCGCCGAGACCCCGGGCTTCTGGCTCGGGCCCACGGTCATCGACAAGGTCGCGCCGGGGTCGGCCGTCCATCGCGACGAGATCTTCGGCCCGGTGCTGTCGGTGGTCAGGGTCTCCTCGTACGAGGAGGGCCTTCAGATCATCAACGACGTCGAGTACGGCAACGGCACCGCCATCTTCACCAACGACGGGGGCGCCGCCCGGCGCTTCCAGAACGAGGTGGAGGTCGGCATGGTGGGCATCAACGTGCCGATCCCCGTGCCCATGGCGTTCTACAGCTTCGGCGGGTGGAAGTCCTCGCTCTTCGGTGACACGCACGTCCACGGCACCGAGGGCGTCCACTTCTACACGCGCGGCAAGGTGGTCACCTCGCGCTGGCTCGACCCGAGCCACGGCGGCGTGAACCTCGGATTCCCCACCAACAAGTAGCCCGCTCGCCTCGATCCGCCGACGGCCCCGTCCGAGTTCTCTTCTCGGGCGGGGCCATCATGGTCCGGCGGCCGCCCTCCGCGCCGGAACGTCCTGACCGCCTACGTTCGTCCCTCCGGACGGCGTGTCGGGCTCTGGACAAGCCGTTTATCCGATTAATTCCGATGCATGCCTTCACTTGTATTGATACGGCATTTTCGTCGGCCATTCCGGGGGGGCCTGGCAAAGAACTCCACGACGCCGGGCAGGTATGTTGATCAAATGGGAAAAAGGTCTGCCCAGACCTCCCGGGCCTGTCAAAGAGTTTCTCCCGGGCGTGACTTCATGAGAGGCCGGGGGAGAGAATGAAGAGTGGCTACTTTTATGAAACGGACTCTGGCGGGCAGCGTGCTCGCCGGAGCCGTTCTCGTTTACTCTCCTGCTCCTGCAGGTGCTGAGGCAAGAACTGCCTGGCCAGGCAACCAGGCAGTTACCGGAAATGCGCGGGACGGCGCGACTTCTAGAACATCGGCACATGTACGCAAATTCACCCCAAGGCGATCCAAGGCGCTCGATTACTGTACGCCTATCTTGTGCCCGATTCCGCCGATTCCGCTGACTCCGTCGGGCACGACCATTCAGTCGGTTGCCTGGCCCCAATCCGTCCCGGTCGCGCCCAACACCATCCCGCTGTGCAGATTCTTTGGCCTGCCGCAATCCCTCTGTAAGGTCCCGCCGGCACCTGCGGGGCCACCCGGCCCGGTGGGACCGGTAGGACCGGCAGGTCCTCCCGGGATCAACGGCGCTCCTGGTCCGGCGGGCCCGGCTGGTCCCTCTGGTCCCGCAGGTCCTCAGGGTCTTCCTGGCGTCGACGGCGCTCCTGGTCCGGCGGGCCCGGCTGGTCCCTCTGGTCCCGCAGGTCCTCAGGGTCTTCCTGGCGTCGACGGCGCTCCCGGTCCGGTGGGTCCGGTGGGTCCGGTTGGTCCGGTTGGTCCCGCAGGTCCTCAGGGTCTTCCGGGCTTCGACGGCGCTCCCGGTGCTCCGGGTGTCGACGGTGCTCCCGGTCCGGTGGGTCCGGTGGGTCCGGTTGGTCCCGCAGGTCCTCAGGGTCTTCCGGGCTTCGACGGCGCTCCCGGTGCTCCCGGTGTCGACGGTGCTCCCGGTCCCGTGGGTCCGATGGGTCCGGTGGGTCCGCCTGGAGTTGACGGCGCTCCCGGCCCGGCTGGTCCTGTGGGTCCCCCCGGGGTCGATGGTGCTCCGGGTCCGGCTGGTCCCGTGGGTCCCATAGGTTTCGTGGGCCCGGCAGGCCCGGCAGGCCCGCAGGGTCCGCCCGGAGTCGATGGCGCACCGGGGATCGACGGTGCTCCAGGTATCGACGGCATCGATGGTGCTCCGGGTCCGGTGGGTCCGGCAGGTCCGCAGGGTCTGCCTGGGGTCGACGGCGCTCCCGGCCCGGCAGGTCTGCCTGGGGTCGATGGTGCTCCGGGTCCCGTAGGACCGGCAGGTCCGCAGGGTCTCCCTGGGATCGATGGTGCTCCGGGTCCGGCTGGTCCGGTGGGTCCGGTGGGTCCCGCAGGTCCGCAGGGTCCCCCTGGGGCCGGTAGCGTTCCCGGTCCGGCAGGTCCGCAGGGTCTGCCTGGGGTCGACGGCGCTCCCGGTCCGGCAGGTCCGCAGGGCCCGGCAGGTCCGGCAGGCCCGGCAGGTCCGCAGGGCCCGGCAGGTCCGGCTGGACCGCAAGGTCCCGCTGGTCCTCCTGGACCGCCCGCCCCCACCACGACCGGCCAGGCGACCGGGGGACCGAGCACCGGTTCCCCTGCTCCCCAGGCGCCCCCGACCGGCGGCCTTGTGCCGATCGTGGGTCTCCCGGCCGGTGTCGTGGTTCCGCTCACCGCGGTCCCGGCATCGCCCTGCGGCGGAGGTTCGAGCTACGGCTACCCGGTCGTCTACTCCGTCTGCGGTGGCTGATCGCCTCTGACGTCCGAAGGGTGAAATAGACAGAAGGGGTGGGGGGCGCCGGGGGGGCCCCCCCCCCCCCCCCCGCTCCGGAAAGGACGCGATGCGGCCCGGCCGGGGCCGGGCGGGAGCGCCGGGGCCCGCGCGAGCGCCGGG
>NZ_JBEZFH010000221.1:0-12459 GCF_040649355.1 Sphaerisporangium sp. NPDC049002
AAGGGCCCAGTCGGCCAAGTAGCACCCCCAAGGGCGCAACCGGCCCGGTGACCTTCGCGCGCGACTTCTCCGGCTGTCGCGTCACACTCCGCCTCGGCCATCTCCCGCACGTGCGCCGGGTGGCGATCCAGACCAACCTGAGCTGCCGCCTCGACTGGCTGGAGGAGGCCGATCGCGACCGGCTGGCCCTCTGGGTGACCTTCCACCCCGGTCAGGTGACCTATGACCGGTTCCTCGGAAGATGCCGCGCCCTGGCCGCGCGAGGCGTGCGGCACAGCGTGGGCATCGTCGGCCTTCCCGAGCACCTCGGCCACGCGCGCCGGCTCCGCGCCGACCTCCCGGCGACCACCTACCTGTGGGTGAACGCCGCCGAAGGTCACCTCTACAGCGATGATGAGGCGGCCGGCTGGCAGGAGATCGACCCGCTGTTCGCCTACAGCCGTGACCCTCATCCCAGCGCCGGGCTGCCGTGCCGCACGGGGGAGAGCGTGATCTCGGTCGCGGGAGACGGCACCGTCCGGCGGTGCCACTTCGTGCCCTCGGTGATCGGCAACCTCTACGACGGGTCGTTCCGTGAGGCCTTGCGTCCCAGGGCCTGCCCGCTGGCGACGTGCGACTGCCACATCGGGTACGTGCACCTGGAACCGCTCGGCCTCTACGACGTCTACGCCGGCGGGGTGCTGGAACGCGTCCCACACGCCTGGCCGCCCAACCCGCCCCCTCACCCTCGGCCCGCTGGCCGCCTGTGAACGTGGTGGCCGGGTCTCGCGTCGGGCCGGTGGTCGTCTTTGAACGTGTGGGGTCGGCGAGGGACATCCGCGCGTCACGGCCTAGGAGATTACAGAATTACGATCGCTCGCAGCGAACAAGCGCAGTCTTGGGAACAATCGTGGGCTCTCATTAATTGAGTGCATGTAACTCAACCTTTGGAGTTCGCATGAGTCAGAGCCTGATCCTCCCGGTGCTGCCGCTCGACGACGAGGTCGTCCTCCCCGGCATGGTCGTTCCTCTCGACCTGTCGGACACCGAGGTGCGCGCCGCCATCGACGCCGCCCGGGCCTCCTCGAACCAGAGCAAGCCCCGGGTGCTGCTTGTTCCACGCATCGACGGCAAGTACGGCGCGGTGGGCGTCGCCGCCGTCGTCGAGCAGGTCGGCAGGCTTCCCGGAGGCGAGCCCGCCGCCGTGGTGCGCGGTGTCGAGCGGGTGCGCATCGGCTCCGGCACCACCGGGCCCGGCGCGGCCCTGTGGGTCGAGTCCACCACGATGGAGGCCGTCGCCGCCGACGAGCGCGCCGGGGAGCTGGCCAAGCAGTACAAGGCCCTTGCCACCACCATCATGCAGAAGCGCGGCGCCTGGCAGATCGTCGACGCCATCAACCAGATCGAGGAAGCGTCGGAGCTCGCCGACAGCTCCGGCTACGCGCCGTGGCTGACCACGGCCCAGAAGGTCGAGCTTCTGGAGGACCCCGACCCGGCGGAGCGCCTCGCCCTGCTGGTCGACTGGGCCCGCGAGCACCTGGCCGAGCTTGACGTCGCCGAGACGATCCGCAAGGACGTCCAGGAGGGCATGGAGAAGCAGCAGCGCGAGTTCCTGCTCCGCCAGCAGCTCGCGGCCGTCCGCAAGGAGCTGGCCGAGCTGAACGGCGAGGCCGCCTCCGAGGAGGAGGACTACCGCGCCCGCGTCGAGGCGGCCGATCTGCCCGAGAAGGTCCGGGAGGCCGCGCTCAAGGAGGTCGACAAGCTGGAGCGCGCCTCCGACCAGTCGCCCGAGAGCGGCTGGATCCGCACCTGGCTGGACACGGTCCTCGACATCCCGTGGAACGAGCGCACCGAGGACTCCTACGACATCGCCGCCGCCCGGGCCGTGCTGGACGCCGACCACACCGGCCTCGACGACGTCAAGGACCGCATCGTGGAGTACCTCGCGGTGCGCAAGCGCCGCTCCGACCAGGGGCTCGGCGTGGTGGGCGGGCGCCGCAGCGGCGCCGTGCTGGCGCTGGCGGGGCCTCCCGGGGTCGGCAAGACCTCGCTCGGCGAGTCGGTCGCCCGCGCCATGGGCAGGAAGTTCGTCCGGGTCGCCCTCGGCGGCGTCCGCGACGAGGCCGAGATCCGCGGCCACCGGCGCACCTACGTCGGCGCGCTTCCCGGCCGCATCGTGCGCGCCATCCGCGAGGCCGGCAGCATGAACCCCGTCGTCCTGCTCGACGAGGTCGACAAGGTGGGCGCCGACTACCGGGGCGACCCGACGGCGGCCCTGCTGGAGGTCCTCGACCCCGCGCAGAACCACACCTTCCGCGACCACTACCTGGAGGTCGAGCTCGACCTGTCGGACGTGCTCTTCCTGGCGACCGCCAACGTCCTGGAGGCCGTTCCCGGCCCGCTGCTCGACCGCATGGAGGTCGTGACGCTCGACGGCTACACCGAGGACGAGAAGGTCGCGATCGCCCGCGACCACCTGCTGCCCCGCCAGCTCGAAAAGGCCGGCCTGACCTCCTCGGAGGTCACGGTCGACGAGGAGGCGCTGCGCAGGCTCGCCGGCGAGTACACCCGCGAGGCGGGGGTGCGCTCGCTGGAGCGGTCGATCGCGCGGGTTCTGCGCAAGGTCACAGCGCGGGCGGCCCTCGACCGGGCCGCGCTGCCGGTGCACGTCGGGGCGGGCGACCTGGTGGGCTACCTCGGCAGGCCGAGGAACGTCCCCGAGTCCTCGCTGCCCGAGTCGGCGCAGCGCACGGCGGTGGCGGGCGTGGCCACCGGGCTCGCGGTCACCGGCGCGGGAGGTGACGTCCTCTACGTCGAGGCGTCGCTGGCCGACCCGGAGACCGGCTCCACCGCCGTCACGCTCACCGGCCAGCTGGGTGATGTGATGAAGGAGTCGGCGCAGATCGCTCTGTCCTACCTCCGCTCGCGCGGCGCCGAGCTGGAGCTGCCGGTCGGGTCCCTCAAGGACCGGTCCGTGCACATCCACGTCCCGGCGGGCGCCATCCCCAAGGACGGCCCCTCGGCGGGCGTCACGATGACCACCGCCCTGGCCTCGCTGCTGTCGGGCCGCCCCGTACGGTCCGACGTGGCGATGACCGGCGAGGTGTCGCTCACCGGGCGGGTGCTGCCGATCGGCGGGGTCAAGCAGAAGCTGCTCGCCGCTCACCGGGCGGGCATCACCACGGTGCTCATCCCCGCGCGCAACGAACCCGACCTCGACGATGTGCCCGAGGCGGTGCGCGAGGAGCTGACCGTCCACGCGGTGAGCGACGTGCGCGAGGTGCTCGCCATCGCGCTGACCCCCGCGACGGTCGCGGAGCCCGCCGCCGCCTGACCTGGCCCGGCACGGGCTTGCCGGGTCCGCGCGGCTCTGACGGCCCGCGCGGACAAATATGGACGAATCATCCTGTCGCTTGACAGGATGATTCGTCCATGCTGTCATGACGGCATGCTGTACGGGACACCAGAGCTGGATCCTGCCGACAAGGCCGTTCTCGGCGAGATCGAGGACATGCGCCGCGACCTGAAGTACCGTCTCGCGGAGTCCCATCGGTGGGACGGCCAGCTCAGGCGCCAGCTCCAGGCGCGCGCGATCCAGGGCTCCAACACGATCGAGGGATACCGCGCGAGTGTCGAGGACATCGAGTCGATCATGCTCGGTGAGGAGCCGCTGGAGACCTCCTCGGCGGTGACCAGCGAGATCGCCGGATACCAGCAGGCGCTCACCTACATCCGCCATCTCTCTCTGGCCCGGTCGTTCCGCTTCGACACCGGCATGCTGCACGCGCTGAACTTCATGATGATCGGCCACCACCACGACAAGACCCCGGGGACGCCACGCCCGGGTGGCATCTACGTCCGCAACTCGGCGACCGGCGAGGTCGTCTACGAGGGCCCCGACGCGGAAGCCGTCCCGGCGTTGCTGGACGAGCTGGTGGGATGGCTCAACGGCGGAGACCTGCAAGCGCCGAGCTACGTCCGGGCGGCCATGGCGCACTTCAACCTTGTCGCGATACACCCATGGCGTGACGGCAACGGGCGGATGTCCCGAGCCTTGCAAACACTGGTCCTCGGCCGGGACCAGATCCTGACCCCCGAGTTCTCCTCTATCGAGGAATGGCTTGGCATGGGGGAGAACACCGTTGACTACTACCGGGCGCTGCGTGAGGTTCAGCAGGGCGGGTGGGATCCGCACGATCGGACGCACTCCTGGATGCGGTTCTGCCTGCGGGCCCATCACATGCAGGCGCAGCGGGTGCGGCGGCGGCTCGCCGAGGCCGGGGAGGTGTGGCTCGTGCTGGAGGAGCAGGTCGACAAGGAGCGGCTCCATCCCCGGTGCGTCTCGGCGCTCTACCAGGTCTTCGTGAGCAGGCGGCTCCGGCGCGGCACCTACCAGGCCGACGAGTCGCTGAGCCAGGGCCAGGCGGCGCGCGACCTGCGCGAGCTGGCCGCCCGCGACTGGCTCACCCCGTACGGCGAGACCAAGGGCCGGTTCTACGCCCCTGGCCCGAAGATGGAGCGGGTGAAGGGGGAGTTCGCCGCCCGCGTCGAGCCGCTCCGCGACCCCTACCAAGCGCATTCCGCGTGCCGCAGGACGTAGGAACGGACCTCGTCACTCAGCGGGTCGGCGTCCGGCAGTTCTCCCGTGGCACGTCAGCCGGCAGACCGCGTAGCAGGTCAGGGAAGTGGAGCGGGGCTCGGGTCGATTGAACAGCGGCTCAGCGATCCGCTCGGTCAGCGCGGTCGGTTAGGCATCCCAGGACACGACAAGGATCGTAGGTGGGAGAACAGGCCACACTGACGATGAGCCAACTATGCGGCGTTACAGGCATGAATCCGAGATCGCTTAATCTGACTAGTTTCTGATTGGCAATCGCCTGACTAGCTCCTGACAAGGAATTGTAAGTCATATCCAAGGCGTGCCTGCGAGCTTTGTGGGAGCGACGCCCACCGCTCTGCTTCGAAAGGCGCTAGCCGTTCGAGATGCTTCCCATAGTGGTGGTGTGTGGCGGCGTCGACTGTGGATGCGGGTGAGAAGTCGTGACGACGGCGTCGCATCTCGTGTTCTCGCGACTGCATTCTGTTCCCACTAATCAGTAGGAGAACACGTGAAGAAGTTCACCGGACTGGCGGCACTGGCGATGGCCACCGCCCTGATCGGGAGCATCGCGCCGACATCGGCCGAGGCCGCCCCCACGCGCGGCCCGGAGCAGCCGGTCGCCTCCTCGGCCCCCAACCGCGCCGCCACCATGGACGGCTACAAGCGGGCGCTCGCCCAGCAGGTGGCCAGGCGCCTGGACGACCCGGCGTTCCGGGGCACGATCACGCGGGACCTGGCCGACGACGGCCAGGCGGACCTCGCGTCCCTGTTCGCCTCAGTGGCGGGCGCCGGGGACGTCGCCGACTACACCCGCCGCGCCAACGGGGACATCCTGCGGCTGAAGGGCCTGGACGCCACGAACGAGTCGCTGCTCCAGGTGCGGACCGACCCCGCCACGGCCAAGCGGGTGGCCGCCGGGGACAAGGCCCTCGTCATGTTCACGCCGTCCGTCGATGAGAAGGCCCTCCGCACGGTGACGGCCTACGACTCCGCCGGTCGCGCGCACGAGATCGACGCCTTCCGGGCTCCCGCCCGGCCGGTGCTGATCGTGGGACTGGACGAGAGCAAGGTCGCGACCCTGAGCAGGGAGGCCCTCCGCCGGAAGCTCACCGAGGCGGGCATCTCCGGGACCGACCGGACGGACAACACGGCCGCTCCTTCGGCCTCGGCGGCTGTCCGGCCGCTCGGCCAGATCCGCCGCATCGCCAACTACAACGACCACGAGCCGTGGTACAAGGGCTCACCGGAGATCTACGCCTGGGTCGCGGGCGCCGGCGTCGATGGCGCGGCCCGGGTCGACACCGTCGAGATGCCCTACATCAAGACTGAGGGCGTGATCTACTCGCCCAACCAGATCCTGATCGACTGGTCGGCCTTCAAGTGGAGCGCCGTCGACGTCGTCTTCATGGAACGCGATGACAACGCCGACCTGTCCGGCCTGGTGAAGGCCGTCGTCGAGGGGGCGCTCGTCATCAGCGGGAACGGCTCCTACGTCTCCGTCGCTGACAAGATCGTCGGCGCGCTGCCCTCCGACTGGACGATCGACACCGACGACTGGGTCGACTCCTGCTACGCCATCACGCGGGTCATGGCGGCGCCCCAGTGCGCCGCTATTCCCAAGGGTATGGGCCTGGGCATGTCCCTCGTCTACCTGTAACGGGCGAAGCCGGCTCCGGCAAATAGAGCGGCCCGAAGATGACCGCGCCCCCGGCTTCTCGCCGGGGGCGCTTTTCCGTCGTCACACAACAGCCCGTCGATGCCTGTTTGCCGGGGCGTAACGGCGTTTCCAGGGCGGGAATTCGATCGCGGCGGAACGGTGTCCGGAGCCGAATTCGGCGTTCTGGCCGGAGGTACCTCAATACGCCTTTTCTCAACACGAAAAGCGCGCGGACGTACCCCCGCGCCGGACGGACCGAGAGGCCGTGTGTGAACCCAAGCCGCGGCCTTCGGTTCGGCCAGGCCCGCCTTCTCGGCTGCTCCCTGGCTCTGGTCGGCCGTGCTCCCGGGGTCAACTTTCATAGTCAAGGTAGATAGGCGGCGTCGATCCTGTCAATGACAGGATGGGGCGCGCGGAGGGTCCCCGCCCGGATCCTTTCCACCGGGGAGTCGACCGAGTACCGTTCGGTTTTATGCATCCGGGAGCAGTCGCAGCACAGACGCCCGACAAACCCGCTGTGATCATGGCGGGCTCCGGGCGTGTGGTCACCTACCGCGAGCTGGACGAGGAGTCCAACCGCCTCGCCCACCTCTTCCGCTCCGCGGGGCTGCGGCCGGGCGACCATGTCGCGTTCATGCTGGAGAACCATCCGCTGTTCCTGGTGGTCGCCTGGGCCGCGCACCGCTCCGGGCTGTACTACACGGCGATCAGCTCCCGCCTGCGGTCCGACGAGCTGGCCTACATCGTGGACAACTGCGAGGCGAAGGTCTTCATCTCCTCGGCGGCGCTCGCCGAGGTCGCGACCTCGGCCACGGAGGACACCCCGAAGGTGCGGCTCAGGCTCATGATGGACGGCGTCGCGCCGGGCTTCGAGCCGTACGAGGCGGCGGTGGCCGCGCACCCCGCGACCCCCGTCGAGGACGAGTGCCAGGGCTCGGACATGCTCTACTCCTCCGGCACGACCGGGCGGCCGAAGGGGGTCAAGCCCCGGCTGGGCAAGGTGCCGCTGGAGACCCCGGGCGCGCTGCTGGAGCTCGTGCGGTTCCTTTTCGCGCCATCGGCCGACGCGGTGTACCTCTCACCGGCCCCGCTGTACCACGCCGCGCCGCTGCGCTACTGCATGACCTTCCAGCGGATCGGCGCGACGATCGTGGTGATGGAGAGGTTCGACCCCGAGCGGGCGCTCGCGCTGATCGAGAAGTACGGCGTGACGCACTCGCAGTGGGTGCCGACGATGTTCATCAAGATGCTCAAGCTCCCCGAGGCCGTGCGGAACAAGTACGACCTGTCCTCGCTGGCCTGCGCGATCCACGCCGCCGCGCCGTGCCCGGTGCCGGTCAAGGAGCAGATGATCGCCTGGTGGGGCCCGATCGTCCACGAGTACTACGCCGGCACCGAGGGCAACTGCTTCCTGTACGTGGGCTCGGAGGAGTGGCTGAGCCACAAGGGCACCGTCGGCCGGCCGCTGCTCGGCGTCACGCACGTGTGCGACGAGAACGGCGACGAGCTCCCGCCCGGCCGGCACGGCATGGTCTACTTCTCCGACGGCCCGAAGTTCGAGTACCACGGCGACCCGGACAAGACCCGCGCGTCCCAGGACCCCCTCGGCCGGGGCTGGACCACGCTCGGCGACATCGGCTACCTGGACGAGGACGGGTTCCTGTACCTCACCGACCGCCGCTCGCACATGATCATCTCGGGCGGGGTGAACATCTACCCGCAGGAGGCGGAGAACGTCCTGTCGGTCCACCCCAAGGTCGCGGACGTGGCGGTCTTCGGGGTGCCGGACGAGGAGATGGGCGAGGCGGTCAAGGCGGTGGTCCAGCCCGCGGACCCGGCGGACGCGGGCCCCGCGCTGGCGGCCGAGCTGATCGAGTACTGCCGGGCGCGCCTCGCCGCCTACAAGTGCCCGAGATCGGTGGACTTCCGGGCCGAGCTTCCCCGCCACCCCACCGGGAAGCTCTACAAGCGCCTGCTGAAGGACGAATACTGGCCCGCCGGATCCTGAGGCCGCCCGCGCGGGCACCTGCTCACGGACAGCCGTAAAGGGCCCGGACGGCGTCCAGGTCGGCCGCGCTGAAACCGATTCTCTGGCCGATCGAGACGGGGGCCGAGGGCTCCAGGGTGTCCTTCCCGTTCCTGCTGAAGAAGGTCCTTCCGTACAGCATGACCGAGCCGTAGTCGAGCGGGGTGAAAAGGCGGTTCTGCGGAAGGGCGAGTTTCTTGAACTGGGACTCGTATCCCTTCGCGACGTTCTCCAGGTGAACGGTCAGCGCTGCGTCGCGGTCGGAACGGGAATGCTCGTGGAGGAACCCTATCGCGTGCAGCAGCTCGTGAATGGCGATGCCCTTCCGCTCGCACCCCTTTCCGATGGATACATCCTGCGGCTCGGGGCCGATGCGCCCCACGTACGAATAACAGCCGTCACCGGGGAAGATCTTGAGATAACCGGCCTCGGTCGTACGAGGGACGAAACGCACGCAGGTGTTGTCGTGGAAATCCCGCATCGCCTGGCCGATCGCCTCGCGGGCGGGCGCGGAGAGCTCGGGGGAGAGGACGTAGGGCACCTTCCTGTCCGGCCACAGGGCGCCGGCCTGCGTCGTGGCCGCGCCCTCCGGCACCCGGCAGTCCCCCGGCCGCAGGGGAGCGTCGGGGGTCGGCCTTTCCACGGAAGGCGGAGTGTCATAGGTGACCTCGGGAAATACGCCCGGCATCTGGATCTTTCCCGAGGCCGCCTCGGCGGGTGTTCCGATGACGATGTCACCCTCGGTCACGGCGTGCCCGTCGATGTCGACGTACTCGATCGTCTGGGGCTCCCCGGTTATATCCGGAGTGGTAATGGAGAAGGACGGACGTCCCGTCTGCTGCTCCCATAGCGGATCGAACGGGTCCTCTTCGGCGGCGGCCGGTGACGCCCCCACCGCCAGTACGAAGAGCGCGACCGCCAATACAGCGATATGTCTCATATTTATGCTCCTGGAAGTGTCCGTACCATTTACGGGCCGTCCCATGAAAAATACCCCGATGGCAACCTGGTACTCCAGGAAGGGCGGGTGGTTGATTCCGATAACCCAGCTGCAAGCTCCTACTCGCTCCGAGAATTCGGAGAATCTCCGCTTTATTCGTACTTTAAGTATTTCGTGCTAGGTGCGTGCCCGAGCGTGGCGGATCGTCGGGATCCCGGCGCCCCCGGAGGTCGACCCTCGGGGGCGGCTCGCCACCGCGGGACGTTCAGCCAACGTCCAGTTAGGGCTTAGGCAGTTCTTATCGCCCGTTTGTCATCATTGATTTACCGGTCCGAAGCCGGCCGTCGCCAAATGGGCGACGAGTGCGGATGACCCTGGGGGAAGAGATGAGCACCGAAGACCCGCGTGAGCAGAGCAGTGACACCACTCCGGCCGAGGCGCCGGGTTCGCGTGGATGGACCCAGTTCGGTCAGACCCCGCCGGAGGCGGGCGCCTTCCAGCCCCGCTGGAGCGGCTCCGAGCGGTTCGCCGGGGACACCGAGATCATGCCTTCCCAGGCGGCGGGCACGGCCCCCCCGTGGTGGACGACCGGCCGCAAGGCGGTGGCCGGGCTCGCTCTCGCGGCGGTGGCCGTGGGAGGCGGGGTCGCGGGGGCCTTCGTCGCGACGGCGGCCGTCGGGACCAAGACCGTGATCTCCAGCCCGATCGTCAGGCCTGCGTCCGACGCCAGTGTGACGACGGTGGCCGACGTGGCACGGGCCGTGCAACCGTCGGTGGTCTCCATCACCGTGAGCAGCCAGGCCGGTCAGGCCGAGGGCTCCGGCGTGGTGCTCTCGGCCGACGGACTGATCCTCACCAACAACCACGTGGTCGCGGGCGCCGGGCAGAACGCCAAGGTCCAGGTGAAGTTCAGCGACGGCAAGAGCGCGACGGCGACCATCGTCGGCACCGACCCCACCACCGACCTCGCGGTCGTACGGGCGGAGAACGTCTCCGGGCTGACCAAGGCGACGCTCGGCGACAGCGACAAGCTGAGGGTCGGCGACGCCGTCCTCGCCATCGGCAGCCCCCTCGGGCTTGAAGGCTCGGTGACCGCCGGCATCGTGAGCGCGCTCGACCGTACGCTGACCGTCGGCGACCAGTCCCAGCAGCAACAGCAGCTACCGCCCGGCTGGGGTCAGGGCGGCCTCGGCCAGGGTCAGCAGCGGCAGCAGAGCGGCACCACGATCGGCGGCGCGATCCAGACCGACGCGGCGATCAACCCCGGCAACTCGGGCGGCGCGCTCGTCGACGCCTCCGGCCAGGTGGTCGGCATCAACAGCGCCATCGCGACCAACGGAGGCGACGGCAACATCGGCGTCGGCTTCGCGATCCCCATCAACACCGCTCACCAGGTGGCCGACCAGCTCATCAAGTCGGGCAAGGCCACGCACGCCTTCCTCGGGGTCAATCTCGCCGACGCCACGGGCGACGCCCAGGGAGCCGTCATCGGCTCGGTGCAGTCCGGCAGCCCGGCCGACCAGGCGGGACTCAAGGCGGGCGACCTGATCACGAAGATCGACGGCAAGCCCGTGGCCGGGGCCGACACGGTGGTGGGCGCCGTACGCGGCTACCAGCCGGGCACCAAGGTCACCCTGACGTACGTCCGGGACGGCTCGACCTCCACGGCCACGGTCACCCTGGCGGAGAAGACGGTCACGAGCTGACCATCCGAGCTGGATTCGCCGCCGGGACGCTGCGGGCCCGGCGGCGAATCCATGTCCGGGGCCCCGGGGAAGGCGTCAGGAGAACCTGCGGCCCTTGGCGACGCCGGGGCGCGGTACGGAGGTCAGCCGGGCGTGGCCGTCAGGGCCTCGGAACGCCACAGGTCCCGGTAGTAGCCGGGCACGGCCACGAGCGCGTCGTGGCGCCCCCGCTGCGTCACCCGCCCGCCTTCGAGGACGATGATCTCGTCGACGCCTTCGAGACCGTGCAGGCGGTGGGTGACCAGCAGGGTCGTACGGCCGTGCGTGGCGTCGAGGAGGTCGGCCATCAGCGCGTCCGCCGTGGCCGCGTCCAGGGCCTCGGCGGGCTCGTCCAGGAGCAGCACCTCGGGGTCGTGCAGCAGCGCGCGGGCCAGGGCGAGCCGCTGGAGCTGACCGCCGGAGACGGTGCGCCCGTCCTCGCCCAGCGTCGCGTCCCATCCGGTCCGCTCGACCCACGCGTCCAGGCGCGCGCGCCGCACGGCCAGGGCCAGCTCCTCCTCGCCGGCCTCGGGGCCGGCCAGCCTGAGGTTGTCGCGGACGGAGGCGCGGAAGACGTACGGGTCCTGCGTCAGGCCGGTGATCCTCGCCCGCACCTCGTCGGGCGGCAGGTCGCGGACCCCGGTGCCGTTGATCCGGATGTCCCCGGACTCGAAGTCGGCGGTGCGCATCAGCGCGGACAGCAGCGTGCTCTTGCCCGCCCCGCTCGGCCCCACCACGGCCACACGCCTGCCGGGGGTCAGGGTGAGGGAGACGCCGTCGAGCGCTGGAGCCCGGCCGGGGGCGTGCCGCACCACCAGGTCGTCCACCTGGACGGTAAGCGGACCCTCCGGCGGGGGAGCGGGCGCGGCCGGCTCGGGGACGGCGGGCGGGGTGGCCCTGATCTCCCTCAGCCTGCGCAGCGCCGCGGTGACCCCGGCGAACCGCTCGCCCGCGGCCGCCAGCGGCAGGATCGGCTCGAACGACACCAACGCCGTCAGGGCCAGGACGGCGGTGGCCACCTGGCCGGCCCCGGCGCGCTGGGCGACGAGCACGATCGCCGCCACGGTGAGGCCCTGGACCAGCATGCCGAGCGCGAGCGCGGCCGCGTTGGCCCTGGACTGCCGCCGTTCGAGCGCCGCCAGCTTCGCGCCGGCCCGCGCCGAGGCCGCTAGGGCGTGCTCCCCGGCCCCGTAGGCGGCCAGGTCGGCGCTTCCGTGCACCAGGTCGGCGACCCGCGCGGCGAGGTCGGCCCGTGCGGGGGCGAGCCGGGCGGACCGGCGCCGGGCGGCGGCGGCCGTGCCGGCGGGCAGCAGCAGCCCGGCGGCCAGCAGCCCCGCGAGCAGGACGAGCGCGGCGGCGGGCAGCAGGAAGGCCCCCAGCGTCACCGCCGCGACGGCGGTCACCGCGGCGGCCACGGCGGGCAGCAGGCAGCGCACCAGCAGGTCCTGCACGGCGTCGGTGTCGTCCACCATCCGGCTCAGCAGGTCGGCCCCCCGGTGGCCGAGTTCAAGAGGAGCACAGTGGTGTCGAGGC
>NZ_JBEZFH010000222.1:0-12446 GCF_040649355.1 Sphaerisporangium sp. NPDC049002
CCGCCACGGCGATAGACAGGGGTGACCGCGAGCTCGGAGTCCCCTTGGAGGACACGCTGGTGCAGCTCGCGCAGGGCCTGGCCGGGCTCGGTGGCTGGGCGTCCGGCATGGGCTTCTGGCACGACGCGTGTACGTCGGTGCAGGCGGACGAGTTGCCGGTGTAGGTGCCGTAGCTCCAGTGCATCTCGACGATCGGGGTGATGCCGTGCGCCAGCAGCCTTGCGACGTAGCCCTTCACCTCGTTCTGGTACGTGGTCCCGCCGTACTGCGGCTGGACGTTGCTCGTGCCGAGCCAGCACTCCTCGTTGAGCGGGACGCGGACGGTCCGGATCTTCCACGCGGCCATGGCGTTGATGGAAGCGTCGTCCATCGGGCCGTTCCAGATGCCGTTGCCCTGGATGCACGCGAACTCGCCGCCCGAGCGGTTGGCCCCGAGGAGCCGTACGGCCTGGCCGGAGGCGTTGACGAGCTTGTTGCCCGACACGTGCAGCTTGGGCGCCGTGCCCGGGGGAACGGTGGGCGTGACCGTCGGGGTCGGCGTCGGCGTGAGGGTCGGCGTGACCGTCGGGGTCGGGGTCGCCGTCACAGAACCGGTGCAGGTCACCCCGTTCACCTTGAAGGCGGAGGGCACCGGGTTGCTCCCGGTGAAGGTCCCGGTGAAGCCGACGCCGCTGATGGTGGCGTTCGTGGCGAGGGCCCCGTTGTACGACATGCTGGTCGCCGTCACGTGCGCCCCCGACTGCGACCACGTGGCGTTCCAGCCGGTCCCGACCTTCTGGCCGGCGTCGGGGAAGTCGAACTCCAGCTTCCAGCTCGTCAGCGGGTCACCGAGGTTGGTGATCGCGACGTCGCCCTGGAAGCCTCCCGACCACTGGTTGACGACCTTGTACACGACCTTGCACCCGGCGGCGGCGTTCGCCGCGGACATGCTCACCGCGGCGACTCCACCGGCGGCGACCAGCACGGCCGCCGCGAAGGTGGCGAGACTGCGTCTCATCAGGACTTCCTTTCGGGAAATGAACAGCCCTCGGCAAGAAATGGGTTGGCGCTGGCGGAAGCGTCCTGAAATTAACCGATTAAGTCATTGATCGCGACTCATACCGGCAATGGCCATCCGGACCGGCACCGGCACGTCGGAGGCGATCGGATGACAAAGAGCGTTCACCTGACACCGGCGGCTTCACAGCCTGGAGGAACGCCGGAAGTCAATCGCTGGTTGAACCGATTAACCAGCCTTCGCTGCCCCGAAAGAAGGATGAAACATTCAACTCGAAGCCACCGCGCGGACTGCCTCGTCGACCGGCGTGTCACCCCCGACGAGCTCCAGGGTGCGCCCCCCGGTGCCGGGGGTGCCCAGCAACCCGGCGATCACGGCGGCGACGTCGTCACGGGTGACCCCGCCGCGCGGCACCAGCGGCTCCGCCAGGGTGACCAGGCCGGTGCCGGGGTCGTCGGTCAGCCCGCCCGGACGCAGCACCGTCCAGTCGAGGTCGCGAGCCCGCAGGTCGTCCTCGGCGTCGGCCTTGGCCCTGATGTACGCCGCCCAGACCTCGCCGGCGCCGGGCTCCGGCGGCCGGTCGGCGCCCATCGCGGAGATCTGCACGAAGCGCCGCACGCCGGCCCGTTCGGCCGCCTCCGCCAGCAGCACGGCCGCCGCGCGGTCGACGGTGTCCTTGCGCGCCGCGCCGCTGCCCGGCCCGGCTCCGGCCGCGAACACGGCGGCGTCGGCTCCCCGCAGGTGGGCGGCCACCTCCTCCACCCCGGCCGTCTCCAGGTCGCACACGATCGCCTCGGCCCCGGCCTCCCGGACGTCCCGCTCGTGGCCGGGGTCGCGGACCAGCCCGACGGGCGTGTCCCCCTGCCCCGCCAGAACCCGCGCCAGCCGAAGCGCGATCTTCCCGTGCCCACCCGCGATGACAACGCGCATACGAGCCGCCTTCCCGTCGACCCCTGATCAGCAGGACGCCCGTACGACCGGCAGCACCTCGGCGCCGAGTCTGGACAGGTTCTGGTGGGTGAGGGCGGGGTCGCCGGCTCCCTCGACCATCAGGATGAGGTGGCGGACGCCCGTCCGCTTGATCGTGGCGAGCATCGTGTCGGCGCAGTGGCCGGGCGAGCCGACCGGGTGCAGGCGGCAGAGGAGGTCGGCGTAGTCGTCCGCGTCCCTCGGGATGTACGTGCGGTCGTCCACCGTCCGGTAGCCGGCCAGGCCGGGCGCGAGCCACCTCGGGAGCGACTCCTTCATGGCCGCGACCGCTTCGGAGGTCGTATCGGCGACGTACGCGACGCCGGCCGCGACGTGCCGTATCCCCGTCAGGTCGTGACCGTGCGCGGCGGCCGTGCCCGCGTAGCCCTCGACCAGGGCGGCCTTGTCCGGGTCGCCGATGTGCATCCCGAGCAGCATGGGCAGCCCTCGTGCCGCGGCCACTTTGACCGTGCCCGGCGAGGTCGAGGCGACCATCGGACGCATCGGCCTTCCCGGCCTCGGCACCATCTCCACCTCCCTGAACCGGAAGATCGCCCCCTTCGCCGCGACCCGCTCCCGCGTGAGCGCGGCGATCAGCAGGTCGAGGCTCTCGACGAAGCCGTTCTCGTAGCGGTCGAGCCCGGTGCCGAAGACCTCCAGGTCGACCCATGGGCCACCGCGCCCGACGCCGAGGCGGAAGCGGCCGCCGGACACCTGGTCGAGGAGTGCGGCCTGCTCCGCGAGCGCGATCGGATGCTGCGACGACAGCACGCTCACGGCCGTACCCA
This sequence comes from Sphaerisporangium sp. NPDC049002, assembly GCF_040649355.1. Classification (NCBI taxonomy): domain Bacteria; kingdom Bacillati; phylum Actinomycetota; class Actinomycetes; order Streptosporangiales; family Streptosporangiaceae; genus Sphaerisporangium; species Sphaerisporangium sp. NPDC049002. Next base: position 2,755 of record NZ_JBEZFH010000222.1, read on the forward strand.
CCTCGATGCGCCGCGTGCGGCCGAGCACGTACCCCGCGAGCGTCGTGGCCGAGGGGCACACTCCGTACGACATGAAGTGGTGCTCCGCGATCCACACGTCGTCGAACCCGGCCCGCTCGGCGGCCACCGCCGTGTCCACGGCGGCCGACAGCACCTCGCCGTGGTCACGCCCGGGAAACCGCGCGGCCGGCAGGAACACCCCGATCCGCACTTCCTCTGCCACGGAGCCAACTCTGCCAGCCCACGACGCCACCGACCGGCTCATACGGGCGAGCCGGACCAGGTGGCGGCCGCAGGCGGCACGGCCCCGTCCGGCGGCGGGGTCAGCCGGCCTGGTCTCCTGGCGGCATGGAGGGGTTCGCGCCTCCGGCGGTCCGGCTCCGTCCGACGCCGGTGGCGTGCTCCGGAGTCGAGACGCCGTACGGACGTCCGGACGGGTGCTCGACGCCGACCTTCTTGCGGCCGGCCTCGTCCTCCCGCTGGGCGATCTTCTCGGCGCGGGCGCTCGTGCTCGTGCCGACGCCCAGCGGCGACCTGGCCTCGGTGTCCGTCGAGCTCACGCCGTGCTCCTCCACCTCCGTGACCACGCGCGGAGGCCGCCTGTCGCCTCGCGGCGGGCTCTCGAACGCGCGGTTGCCGGCCATGACGACCTCCTGGTGGACCTTGGCGCGGAGCTTCTCCAGGCTGGTCCTGCGGCCCGGGGCCCCGGGCTCCCGCGGATCGGTCATGACTGCACCCCCATCGCATAGCGTTCCCGCCGGCGGGCGCCGGGCGGGACCTTCCCCCCACAGGGTTCGTACCCCGGGCGCCTCAGCAGATACGCGGCAGCGGGTCGCCCACCAGCACGTCGACGATCCGGGCGCCACCGAAGGCGGTCTTGAGCAGGACGAGCCCGGGGGGATCCCCGGCGATCCGCCCGATGACGGCCGCGCCCGTTCCCAGTGGGTGCGCCTGAAGCGCGTCCAGCGCCGCCCCGGCGGACCGCTGGTCCACCACGACGATCATCCGGCCCTCGCAGGCGACGTAGAGGGGGTCGATGCCGAGCAGTTCGCACGCCCCGCGCACGCCGGGCCGTACGGGGATCGCGTCCTCGTCGAGGACCACCGCGACCTCGGAGGACTCCGCGACCTCGTTGAGCACCGTCGCCACGCCGCCGCGGGTGGCGTCCCGCAGGCAGCGCACCGACCCGCCGTCGCACGCCGCGAGCAGCCGCGCGGTCAGGCCGTTGAGCGGCGCGGTGTCGGAGACCAGGCCGGCGGCCTCGATGTCGAGCCCTCCGCGGGCGAGCATGACCGTGACGCCGTGCTCGCCGATCGGCCCTGACACGATGACCGCGTCGCCTGGCTCGGCGGCGGACGCGCTGAGCCGGACCTCCGGGTCCACCGTCCCCACGCCGGCCGTGGTGATGTAGCAGCCGTCGGCCTTCCCTCGCTGCACGACCTTGGTGTCACCGGTGACCACCGCCACGCCCGCCTCCCGGGCCGCCGCCGCCATGCTCGCGGTGATCCGGCGCAGGTCGGCGACGGGGAAGCCCTCTTCGAGGATGAACGCGGCCGACAGGTACGCCGGGCGCGCCCCGCACATCGCGAGGTCGTTGACGGTGCCGTTCACCGCCAGGTCCCCGATGTCGCCCCCGGGGAAGAAGAGCGGCGTGACCACGTAGGAGTCGGTGGTGAACGCCATCCCGCCGTCGACCGCCCCGTCCGCCAGCGGCTCCAGCAGCGGGTTGCGGAAGGACTCCAGGAACACGGCCTCGATGAGGGTTCGCGTCGCCTTGCCTCCCGCGCCGTGCGCGAGGGTGATGAGGTCCTCGCGGACACGCGGTCTGCGGCGGCGCGCCCGTTCGATCCGCTCCAGCACCTGTTCCTCGGAGCTCACGTCCGCGTCGCCTCCTTGACCCGGTCGCGCGAGAACCGGCCGAAGTTGTAGTAGGCCGCGCAGGCTCCCTCGGAGGACACCATGCAGGTGCCGATCGGCGTCTCCGGGGTGCAGGCCGTGCCGAACACCTTGCACTCCCAGGGCTTGAGCACGCCCTTGAGCACCTCACCGCACTGGCACGCCTTCGGGTCGGCCACGCGCCCGCCCGGGATGTCGAAGATCCGTTCCGCGTCGAAGTCCGCGTACGCCTCACGCACGCTGAGCGCCGATTCGGAGATGAACCCGAGCCCGCGCCACTCGAAGTGCGGGCGCAGCTCCATCACCTCGTTGATCACCGACAGCGCCTTGAGGTTGCCGTCCCACGGGACCACCCGGGCGTACTGGTTCTCCACCGCCGCCCGGCCCTCGGCGAGCTGGAGCAGGTTCTGGTAGACCGACTGCAACACGTCGAGCGGCTCGAACCCGGCGACCACCAGCGGCTTGCCGTAGTCGCGGGCGATGAAGCCGTACGGCCGGCAGCCGATGACCGTCGACACGTGGCCGGGCCCGATGAACCCGTCGAGCCGCAGGTCGGGAGAGTCCAGGATCGCCTTGATCGCGGGAATGATCGTCACGTGGTTGCAGAAGACCGAGAAGTTGCCGATCTTCTCGGCGGCGGCCCGCAGGACGGTCATCGCCGTCGACGGGGCCGTGGTCTCGAACCCGATGGCCATGAAGACGACCTGCTTGCCCGGGTTCTCCCGGGCGATCTTCAGGGCGTCCAGCGGCGAGTAGACCATCCTGATGTCGGCGCCCCTGGCCATGGCGTCCAGGAACGACCCCCGGCCGCCCGGCACCCGCATCATGTCGCCGAACGACGTCATGATCACGCCGGGCCGCTCCGCGATGTGGATGGCGTCGTCCACCCTTCCCATCGGGATGACGCAGACGGGGCAGCCCGGCCCGTGCACCAGCGTGACCGCCGGCGGCAGGTGGTCCTCCAGCCCGTGCTTGTAGATCGTGTGGGTGTGCCCGCCGCAGACCTCCATGAACTTGTAGGCACGGCCCGGCTCGCACAGCGCGGCGATGCGGGCGGCGAGCGCCCGTGCCTTGTCGGCGTCGCGGTACTCGTCGACGAAGCGCATCGGAACGTCACCCCTGTTCGATCATGGATTCACGCAGAGCGGCGATCTCGTCCTCGTACGCCTGGCCGATGCTTTCGAGGAAGTCCATGGCCGACGCGGCCTCGGCTTCGTCGATCTTCGACAGGGCGAACCCGACGTGGATGAGGATCCAGTCACCGGGGGCGAGAGCCTCGCCCTCCAGCAGGCCGATGTTGATGGCGCGCCGGACGCCGCACACATCGACGTTCGCGAGATCAGGGCGATCCGACAGGATCTCCACGATCTCCCCGGGAATCCCCAGGCACATGGGTCGCCTCCGCGAGCTGGATGGATTCGAGGACGAGGTCGTCGCCGCCCTCGGTGTCGACGTCGGTGGCCCCGCAGCCGGGGCACACCGCGTAGGGGTCCACCGACGTGGCCGTGTTCCCGCAGGCCCGGCAGGTGAGCCGGACGGGAAGGGTGACCAGGTCGAGACTCGCGCCCTCGGCCACCGTTCCCTCGGCGACCATGGCCCACGCGTCGTTGATCGAGGGCTCGGCGACGCGGAGCAGGGCACCTACCTGTACCCGTGCCCGGCGTATCCGCCGGCCGTCGGCCCGGCCCTCCACCGCGGCGAGGATCGACTCCGCGATCCCGTACTCATGCACGATTACCTCACCTCATCTCTCATGTCTCTCGGTCTCCGCTGGTCGGCCCGTACGTGCCGGGTCACATCCGCCTGATCTGCATGTAGCGCTTGATGTCGGGGATCGACCGGTAGACCAGGACACCCACCCCCACCAGGACCGCGAGCGTCATCAGCCGTTTGGTCATGTCCGTTCCTCCTTTCGGCCCGCGACGGCGGACGCCGTCGCGATCTGTTCGGGGACGAGTTCGAGAACCAGGTCGGCGGCCCTCGGCACGGCGTCGGCGACCGGCGGGCTCAGCTCCATGCCGGGCGACACGTCCGCGGGCTCGCATCCCACGAGCAGCACCTGCCCGGTCCCGCCCAGCGTGTCCGCCAGCGCGAGCACCGCGTCCGGGGTCATGTCGTGGGCGTCGACGAAGGTGCCCGGGTCCTCGCCGGCGGTCGGCCGGATGACGTACAGCGTGCCCGGCGGCCCGCCGCGCGAGACCGCGTCGACCAGGATCGTGCAGTCGTAGCGCCCGCCGGTGAGCTCGTAGGCGAGATGGACGCCGCGGATGCCGAAGTCGGTCGCCACGACCCCTTCCGGGAGCTCTCTCTTGGCGAGGAGCCTGGCCACGGCGACGCCGAAGCCGTCGTCGCCGAGGAAGACGTTCCCCACGCCCGCCACAAGGATCTTCACGCGCTCACCTCCCCGCCGGTGAGCGGTTCGACCTCGTCGGGGGCGAAGTAGAGGAAGCGCCCGTGCGAACGGTGCAGGTCGGCTCCGAGGTCGTCGTCGAGCGTGACGGCCAGGTAGCGCCCTCCGTCGACGTCGAGCAGCACGGCCTCCACCTGGGCGGTCTTCCCGGCGAGGAACATGTCGTGCGCGTCGGCGCGCCGCCTTCCGGGGGTCAGCCGCACGCGGCTCCCCTTGGCGACCTCCACCCCCGCGACGGTCACGCTGTCGGTGTCCGGCGAGGCCGAGGCGTCGGCCGCCGGGTCCCACCAGGGCGTGGACGGGGGCGTGGGCGTGCCCAGGTGGCGGATCGCGCCGTGCAGCCGTTCCACCAGCTCGGGCGGCAGGTCCCCGGCCCTCTGGATGATCTCGGCCGCCCGGGGGTCGGTGGCCCGCGCCTCCCGTTTCTCCTCGTCGGTGAGCGTGAGGGTCCGCAGGTGGAGCATCTCGTCGATCTCGGTGGAGTCGAACAGGTCGCCGGGGCTCTCCGGGGCGATGTCCGGGTGGTCGTACAGGATGATCGGGGACGACAGCATCACGTCGCGCAGCCCGGGCTCGCCGACGAGCACGGGCCAGGTGTTCTCGTTGCGGCAGCCGTCCGTGGCCGCCCTGGCCCACTCAGGAGGGTCGGTCATCGACAGGAAGCCTCCGGACGTCACCCCGATGAGCAGGTGCGCCGCCACCAGCGAGTGCCGCAGCGCCTGCTCGCGCGAGGCCGCCGCCCGTACCGGCTCGGTGACGTTCTCCAGCCGGACGCGGAGCCTCACCAGGCCGTACGGCCCGGCCATCCGCTCGGCCGCGACCCGCAGCACGGCCCGCACCGGCTGGTGAACGTTCACGACGCGGCCCAGCGTGTCACCTGACGCCGTGAGGATCGGCTCCTCGGACCGGTCACCGGGGACGCGCACGACGACCGTGCGCTCCGCGCCGAACAGGTGCGGCATGGGCAGCACGGCCTCCATCTCCCGCGAGGTGGCCTCGTCGAAGGTGATGTGGGTGGTGCCGTCGCATTCCAGCTCGCCGACCGGCCGGAAGCCACCGGGCTCGGCGCGCTCCACCCGGCGCTCCTTGACGTGGAGGAACCGCAGGCGCAGGCGTACGAGCGCGTTGGACGAGCGTTCGAGGAGACATTCGGTCACGCTCCTCGACGGCTCGGCCGTGGCCGTGTACCAGGGGGGCACGAGCACCCCGAACTGCCAGCGCAGCCGGTTCTTCGCGGCCGAGGCACGGTAGGGGTACAGCAGGTACCCCTCGTACAGCACCGCGTCGGCCACCTTGCGGGCCGTGTCCATCGGCACGCTCATCCCCGCGCCTCCTTCAGCAGCACTTCGACGACTTCGTCCCAGGTGGCCAGCGTGCGGTCCGACTTGAACCGCTGTAGCGCCCGCAGCGTGTCCCGGTGGAGCCGCAGCCAGCCGCTCGCCGGGAAGTAGCGGTCGATCATCTCCCGCCACACCGAGACGGGCAGATCCTGCCGGGCCTCGCAGTGCCAGGGCACCGGCCGCACGGTGAAGCCCTCCCCGGCCCTGGCGAAGACGGTGCCGCTGAAGAGCAGCAGCAGGGGAACCTCGCCCTCGTCCAGCGAGGCGAAGTACTTGCCCGCGGCCACCTCCAGGTCGTAGCTGCACGGCACCGGGACGTCGACCTCGGTGGCGCCGGTGAACCTCGGAACCATGATCGAGATGTTGGCGAACTGCAGGGCCCTCATCGTGTCCCCCCACCGTGAAGGGTCCCCGAACAGGTCGGCGAGCAGCTCCGTCTCCGCGGGGCCGTACCGCCGGCGCTGGGGCTCGACGCGGATCTGGCACCGCAGCGCGATGGCGTGCACGGCCTCGCCTTCCGGCTCGGTGATGCCCACGCGGAAGAGCAGCGTCGGGAAGGCCGCGTAGGGGTCCACGCGCACGCCGCGGCAGTCGAACCGGATCTCAGACACGACCGCGCCCCTCCGCCCCGGGCGCGGAACCGGATCGCACGTGCGGCGCGGCGCCGGAAGGCACGTACGACGTGGGCGCGACCGGGTGGACCACCTCGCCGCGGCGGCGCAGTTCCGCGAAGAAGCCGTCGATGGCGTCCCACGCCTCCTGCCCGCCGTGGAACCCCTTCCAGTGCAGCCGCACGAGGCCGACCAGCTCGTAGCAGGAGTCGATCGGCACGAGGTGACACGTGAACCCGTCCGGCCCGCGGTCGACGAGGTACGCCTCGACGTCCGGCAGCGCCTCCGCCAGCTCCGGGTTGGCGGCGAGGACGCGGTCCCAGGTCGACAGGTCGAGCAGCGACTCGGTGGCCCCGCCGGGGCTCGGGTAGAAGGCCACGAACCGGTCGAGCGTGGAGTTGCGGAAGAAGAACGCCGTGCGCACCGGGATCTGGAGCTCCTCCCAGTCCATCGCGTCCAGCCGGAACGAGGGGACGTGCAGATAGCGCTCCGGCACCGCGCGGTACCGCCCGCGCGCGACCGTCCCTCCACGCGACAGCAGCAGGACGCAGCCTCGGCACACGCAGAGCAGCCCGCGGCTGTCGATGTTCACCGCGTGGCCGTGGCGCTCGTCGAGCGCCTCGGCGCACATCTCGCACCTCGGCCCGGCCTGGGGGCGAGGCTCGCGGAAGCGCCGCAACCCGGCAGGCTCCCCCGGATCGCGCCGCTCCGCTCCGCCCGGGGTCACGGGGCCGCCTCCTGTGGCACCGGGCACTCGCCCGGCGGCCGGTGCTGGATCTGCAGGAGCGGGGACGTCCCGTCGTCCGCCACCCCCTCGACCTCCACGCGGGACACCTCGGGCGCGGCCCTGAGCACCGCGCGCTCGATGGAGCCTGTCACGGTCGCCCGCGACGACGAGCACCCGTGGCAGGTGCCTTCCAGGCGCAGCCGTACGACGCCGCCCTCCTCCACGCCGAGCAGTTCCACCCCGCCCTCGTGCAGCCCGAGGTACGGGCGCACGTCGTCCAGCGCGGCGCGGACGCGATCTGCCGTGCCGAGCGGGTGCAGGTCGTGGAGGGCGAGCAGGCCCGAGACCACCTCGTCGCCGGTGAGGCGGTGCAGCACCTCGGCCGCCTCGCTCTCGACCACGATCCGCATGACGCGCTCCAGCCCCGCGCCGTACAGGCCGACGACGCCGCGCACGAGCTCCTCGGCCTTCACCCGCGTCACCGGGCCGGCGAGCGCGCCGAGCTCGTCGATGAGCGTCTCGACGCGGTCTCCGGCAGCCCGGATGTCATGGTCCTCGCGCATCTGCGCCGGTTCCCCCTCCTGGCGCCGGGGAGCGGAGAGCTTCCCGGCGCCCGATCGCTCAGGCCGAGTTGAAGGCATGCGGACTGTGCAGCTTGCGTAGTTCCTGGCCGTTGCCGAGGTACATGTGCACCCCGCACGGCAGGCAGGGGTCGAAGCTGCGCACGGTGCGCATGATGTCGATGCCCTTGAAGGTCTCCGGCGGGTTCTCCTCGAAGATCGGCGTGTTCTGCACCGCGTCCTCGTACGGGCCCGGGGTTCCGTAGCTGTCGCGGACGCTGGCGTTCCAGGGCGTCGGCGGGTACGGGTGGTAGTTGGCGATCTTCCCGTTCTTGATCACCATGTGGTGCGACAGGACGCCGCGCACCGCCTCGGTGAACCCGCAGCTGATCGCCTCCTCGGGCACATCGAACGGCTCCCAGGTCTGGGTGCGCCCTCTTCTCACCTCGTCCAGCCCCCGCTCGACGAAGTACAGAGCGCAGGCGGCGGCGTACGCCTGGAAGTAGGAGCGGGCGCGGTTGCGTTCGAGCGCGTTGGACAGCAGCTCGCCGCCGCGCTCGGGGATCTTCCACTCGAACGTCTTCTCCGGCTTGGTGGCGCTCTTCGGGAGGTTGATGAGCACGCTGTGGCCGGTGGACTTGACGTATCCGATGTCCACCTTCCCCGACAGGGCCGTCGACCACAGCCGGGCGATGGGGCCGCCGCCGGTGTCCAGCGCGAGCAGGTCCTTCCCGTCGAACCAGCGGGGCGACATGACCCAGCTGTACTTGTCGTTGAAGTCGCGCTTCTGCGGGCGGGGGATGGTGTGCTGGTTCCAGGGATGCCGCATGTCCACCGGGTTTCCCAGCGGGTCGTGGGTGACGAAGGGCTCCTGGCCCTCCCAGTCGTCGTAGTACGAGCTTCCCAGCAGGACCCGGATCCCGAGGTTGATGTCCACCAGGTTGTTGGTGACGAGGTTCCCGTCGACGATGATGCCGGGCGTCACGAACATCTCGCGGCCCCAGGCGTTCATGTTCTCGTAGGTGAAGTCGCAGTGGGCCGGATCGTTCAGGCTGCCCCAGCAGCCCAGGAGCACGCGCCTCCGCCCGACCTGCTCGTACCCGGGCAGCGCGTCGTAGAAGAAGTCGAACAGGTCGTCGTGCATTGGCACGACCTTCTTCATGAACTCGACGTACCTCATCAGCCGCGTGAGGTAGTCGGTGAAGAGCTGCACCGTCGCGACCGTCCCGACGCCGCCCGGGTAGAGCGTCGAGGGGTGGACGTGCCTGCCCTCCATCAGGCAGAACATCTCCCGCGTGACCCGGCTCATCACCAGGGCCTCGCGGTAGAACTCGCCTTCGAGCGGGTTGAGCGAGCGCATGATGTCGGCGATGGTCTTGTAGCCGTGCTCGCCCGCGTGCGGGCACTCGGTGCGCTCGGCCAGTTCAAGCACGCCCGGGTTGGTCTCGCGGACCATCTTCTCGCAGTAGTCGACCCCCACCAGGTTCTCCTGGTAGATGCAGTGGTCGAACATGTACTCGGCCGACTCGCCCAGGTTGATGATCCACTCGGCCAGCGCCGGGGGCCGCACCCCGTACGCCATGTTCTGCGCGTAGACCGAGCAGGTGGCGTGGTTGTCGCCGCAGATGCCGCAGATCCTGCTGGTGATGAAGTGGGCGTCGCGCGGGTCCTTGCCCTTCATGAAGATGCTGTAGCCCCGGAAGATCGAGGAGGTGCTGTAACACTCCGCGACCTCCTTCTTCGCGAAGTCGATCTTCGCGTAGATGCCCAGGCTGCCGACGATCCGGGTGATCGGATCCCAGGCCATCTCGACCAGGTCGGGGTTCTGGTCCTTCGAGGTCGTCATGTCAGCTCCGTCTTCATGTCAGCTCCAGGGCGCCTTGTAGCCGGTGAGCAGGGCACGGCCCTTGGCGCGCCACTTCGGCTCCTTGTCGACCGTTCTGAGGGTGATGTCGCGCAGCCTGCGGATGACGCCGCCGTACACCGTGCTGACCGTCGAGGACACAAGAGCGCCCGGAGGCTCGTCCATGAACGGCATGAACTTGTCCGGGAAGCCGGGCATCGTGCAGGCGATGCAGATGCCGCCGACGTTCGGGCAGCCGCCGATGCCGTTCATCCAGCCGCGCTTGGGCACGCCGAGCCCTTGTG
>NZ_JBEZFH010000223.1:0-12340 GCF_040649355.1 Sphaerisporangium sp. NPDC049002
GGTCGGCGGGAACTGCATGACGAACCACATCTCCGACTCGGTCATGCCGAAGCCGGGGATGGGCGGCTGGCTGGGCAGCAGCATGGCCCCGCCGAGGCGACGCCCACGGTCGACGACGAGCAGGTGGCACAGGCGCTGTCCGACGCGGCGCAGGAGGCCCGCCAGGCGGCCGAGGGCAGGGTCGCCGTGCTCTCCTCCCAGCTCGACGAGGCGACCGTCCGGGCCGAGGGGCTCTCGCTGGAGGCGGCCCTGGCCGCGCGCGAGGACGCGGAGGCCGAGCTGGCCCGTCTCGCCACGCTGGCCGAGCAGGAGCCCGGCCTCGCGGCCGAGGCCGAGCGCGCCCAGCACGAGCTCGACACCGCCCGCACCAGGGCCCAGGAGCTCGACCTGCTCATGGCGGAGCACCGTGTCCACCAGTCAGGGCTTCGTGAGGAGCTCGCTCGCCTCACGGTGGTCCTCGACGCGGCCCGCGACGGCGACGAGAGCGTGGCGGCCCGGCGCGACCGTTTGAGCGGCCAGGCGCGGCTGCTGGTCGTCGCCGTCCAGGCGGCCACCCGCGTCGGCGAGGCGGCGGCGACGTACGAAGAGGCACGAACCGCCGTACGTCGCGGCACCCTGCGGGCACCATGGCAGGGGGGTGCGGGGGCTGTATCGGGTGACGGCGAGGGGGAGCCGCGGACGGACGACGCGGAGCGGGCGCTGGCTGAGGCTGAGGCGGCGTTGGCGGAGCTACGCGAGGTCGCCGGGGGTGAGAGCGCGCTCGCGGAGGCCGTGCGGCGGATTGAGACGGAGCTCACCGAGCTGACCGAGCATGCCACGCGCATCGGCCTGGAGATCGCCGCCGAGCGCGCCCGGGAGAAGGGGCTCACGGCCGACGCCGAGCGGCTGGCCGTACGGCTCGACGCCGCCAGGGGTGAGGACGCCACACTCGCCACACGCCTCGAACGGCTGACCGACGAAGCGGAGCTGCTCCGTGACGCGGCGGAGGCCGGGCGGCTGGCCCGCTCGGCCGGCGTGGAGCGTGACACAGCGCTCACCAAGGCCGAAAGCGCCGCGACCGACGCCGGTTTCCCGAGTGTCACGGATGCCAGGGCGGCCACGAGATCGCTGTCGGCCCGCGAGTCCATGACCGAGCGGCTGCGCGTGCTGGACGCCGAGCGCGCGGCCGTCACCAAGCTGCTGGCCGATCCGGAGCTGGCGGCGGCGGCGGCAGCGCCCGCTCCCGACCTCGCCGCGCTCGCCGAGACGTTCGAAACGGCCGAGCGGGAGCACGGCACGCACGCCTCCGCCCGTGACCAGGCCGGGGCGCGGCACGACCAGCTCCTCGGGCTCGCGGAGACCCTCGAACGCACGCTGGCCGAGTGGCGTCCGGCCGCAGAGCGCCATCGCCTCGCCAGGCGGCTCGCGGAGCTGGCCGTCGGAACCTCTCCCGACAACACGCTCGACATGCGCCTGTCGTCGTACGTGCTCGGGGAGCGGTTGCGGCAGGTCGTGGACGCCGCCAACCAGCGGCTCGACCACATGTCCGGTGGCCGCTACCTGCTTCTCTACGACGTGCGCAAGTCCGCCGCCGACCGCAAACGGTCCGGGGGCGGTCTGGGCCTTCGCGTTCTCGACGGCTGGACCGGGGCCGATCGCGATCCCGCCACCCTGTCCGGAGGTGAGGCCTTCATGACGTCGCTGGCACTCGCTCTCGCTCTCGCCGACGTGGTGACGGCCGAGGCCGGTGGGGTGGAGCTCGGCACCCTCTTCATCGACGAGGGGTTCGGCACCCTCGACGAAGAGAGCCTCGACAGCGTTCTCGACATCCTCGACGAGCTCAGGTACGGCGGTCGTGCCGTCGGCATCGTCAGCCACGTCGGCGAGCTGCGCACCCGGGTCCCGGCCCAGCTCAAGGTGGTCAAGAACCGCTTCGGCTCCAGCCTTTCCGTGGCCGTCCCCGGATAGGCGCGTCTGGTCGGGCGATGGGTGGTCGGGAGGGATGAGCTCAATGGATTCATCTCCACGCGAGATACGGCGCGCTAGGGTGATCCACCGGAACAGGGGCAAAGGGAGAGTCGCGGGGTGAAGATCCCAATGCCGCGGGGCGATCGGCTCCCAGCGGTGATCGCGACGGGCTTGGTCGCCGTGCTCGGTGTCCGGGCCGTCGTCGGCCCCGAGGGAAGCGTCCAGCGCGTCGACCCGGGCAAGAAGGTCGGGAGGATTCCGAGGGGACAGTACCGGTCCGTCACCGTCATCCGCCGGCTCAGGGGGGACTCGGTCACCGAGTCGGAGTCGGGCGAGACCAGTGACGTCTGGGACCGCATCGAGTGGAACGGCGGGGTCGGCCATCGGAGCGACCCGCCGACAAGACTCCGCGTGGCGGCTTCCCCGCCGCGCCCTTGTTCCAATGCGACGACTGATCAGGGGGCTATGTCGTGAAGAACAGTCCGCACCAAAACCATCACCAGCTCGGTGCCGCCCAGCTCGGCATCGTGCAGCATGGCACCGCTCAGCTCGGCGCCGTGCCCCAGCTTGGGGCCGGTCAGATCAGCGGTCTGCAGCTCGGTACCGCACAGCACGGCAGCGTGCGGTACGGCGACGGCGGTCAGCAGCGCGGCGGTCAGCAGTACGACGACCCGCAGCCGGGTGACCAGCCGTACACCGGCAAGCGATACGGGGACGCACGGCAGCTCGGCACGGAGCAGAGCACAGAGGACGGCTCGCAGTACGGGGGCACGGAGCACGGCGGCCGGCCTTATATTCCTGAGTACACCGGCCCTTCGTACAGCTCCCAGGAGCAACCGGCCGCGGAGGCCGGCGCGCCGGCCTACGGGGGCGGTCCGTACGGCACCGGCCAGTACAAGCCCGAGGAGCGTGCGGGTATGACGGAGCCTGCCGGCGGAGGGTACGGCGGGCTGCCGTACGGCACGGGTCAGTACAAGCCCGTGGACCAGAACGGCTCAGAAGCCGGTGGTCCGGCGTACGGCGGCAGCGGACAGTACGGGACCGGGCAGTACCAACCAGCGGAGCGACCGGCCGCTGCGGACGCGGCCGACATGGGGTACGGCGGGGCCTCGTACGGCACGGGCGAGTACAAGCCCGCGGAGCTGAACAGTCCGGAAGCCGGCGGCACGGACTACAGCGCTCAGTACAGCAGCTCTCCCGAACAACCGGGCACGGAGGCCACCAGCCCCGGCTATGGCGGAGCGTACGGCACGGGCCAGTACAACCCTGCCGAACAGAACGGTTCGGCTGTGTATGGAGGCGGGCGGTACGGGACCGGCCAGGAGCTGAACGGCGCGGATGTCGCGGGCTCGGTGCACGGGGACGGGCGCTACAGGGCCGGCCAGGAACAGAGCGGTTCGGATGCTGCCGGTTCCGCCTACGGGGGCGGGCACTACGTGACCGGGCAGCAGTACAAGCCTGCGGACCAGAACGGTCAGGAAGCCACCATTTCTTATGCGGACGGGCGGTATGGGACCGGGCAGGAGCTGAACGGCGCGGATGCCCCGGGTTCGGTGTACGGGGGCGGGCGGTTCGCGGATGGGCGGGACCAGGATGGTGCGGAGGGTGCCGGTTCGGGCTACGGGGACGGACGGTACGGGGCTGGGCAGGGGCTGAACGGTGCGGATGTCGCGGGTGTCGCGGGTTCGGTGTACGGGGGCGGGCGGTATGGGGCTGGGCATGAGTTGAACGGTGCGGAGGGTGCCGGTTCGGGCTACGGGGGGTGGCGTGAGCAGGACGGTGCAGGGACCGGCGGTCCTGTGTACGGCACCGGGCAGTACGGCATTCCTCAATATGGGCCGGTCGATTCCGTAGGCGCCGGCGGGGATTCGGCCGGCGGCCGGATGGCCGTGGGTGGAGACTCGGGCGGCGGCCGGATGGCCGTGGGCGGGGATCTGGCCGGTGGCCGGGGGGCTGCGGGTGGGGATCAGACCGGCGGCCGGATGGCCGTGGGCGCGGATCTGGCCGGTGGCCGGGGGGCTGTGGGCGGGGATTCGGCCGGTGGCCGGGGGGTTGCGGGTGGGGATTCGGGTGGCCGGGGGGAGGCCGGGGAGGATCAGGCCGGTGGCCGGGCGGGCGCGGGCTATGGGGATGTGGCCGGGCTCGCGGTGCAGTTCCAGCAGCGCTTCCATGCCCTCGCGGGGAACATCGAGCAGGTGATCCGGGGGAAGCGTGAGACGATCGAGCTCGCCCTGATCACACTGTTCTCCGAAGGCCACCTGCTCATCGAGGACGTGCCGGGCACGGGCAAGACGACGCTGGCCAGGAGCCTCGCGGCCAGCATCGAGGCCGAGCTGCGCAGGATCCAGTTCACCCCTGACCTGCTGCCCTCCGACATCACCGGTGTCTCGATCTTCAACCAGGCGAACCAGCGGTTCGAGTTCCACCAGGGCCCGGTGTTCGCCAACATCGTGCTCGCGGACGAGATCAACCGCGCCTCGCCCAAGACCCAGGCCGCGCTGCTGGAGGTCATGGAGGAACGGCGCGTCACCGTCGACGCCGACTCCCATCCGGTGCCTCGGCCCTTCATGGTCGTGGCCACCCAGAACCCGGTGGACATGGACGGCACCTATCCTCTGCCGGAGGCGCAGCTCGACCGATTCCTCATGCGCCTGTCCGTCGGGTACCCCGATCACGCGTCGGAGGTCGAGGTGCTCAAGGGGATGCCCACCGGGCCGCAGGTCGACCGCCTACCCCTGATCGCGCGTGCCGCCGACGTCGCCGGGATGATCGACTTCGCCGCCCGCATCCACGTCGCCGACTCGATCTTCGACTACGTCGTCGCCGTGGTCAGTGCCACGAGGCGGTCGCCTGAGGTGCGGCTGGGCGCGAGTCCCCGGGCCAGCCTGGCGCTGCTCCGCGGGTCCAGGGTCAAGGCGGCGGCGGCCGGGCGGCACTTCGTGATCCCCGAGGACGTCAAGGCGCTGGCCTCTCCCGTGCTCGCCCACCGGCTCATCCTCACCCCCGAGGCCGAGCTGCGCGACCGTACGGCCGTGGCCATCGTCGCGGAAACCCTGGTGGCGACCCCCGGTCCACAGGCGCTCGCCGCCACCTGACGCCGTGCCCCGCGCACCCGCCCCCCGGGAGGACACCCCCGTGCCAGACATCGCCGACGGACCTGTCTCGGCCGGAAAGGGTTGTGCCGGCCGGACCTCGGGCGGGTGGGGAGTGCCGTGCTGACGCGGTGGGGTCAGGGGGTGCTGGCCGGCTCGGTCGTCCTGTATGCGGTGGCATTCGTGCTCGGCTATCCCGAGCCCGTGGTGCTCGCCTGCGGTGGGGTCGTCGGCCTGATCGGGGCCCTGCTGTGGACGCTGCCGCAGGCCAGGCTGGAGGTCCGCCGCGAGATCACGCCGCCGAAGGTGGCTCGCGGCGAGACGGCCGTCGCCGTGCTGCACCTTCATAACCAGGGACGATGGGGGCTCACCGGGTGGAGCGCCCGCGATCGCGTCGGCGAGGCCGACCAGGTCGTGGACGTCCCCCGGCTGCGCCCCCGCGGCACCGGCGTCGTGACGTACCCGCTGCCCACGGGCGCGCGGGGTGAGATCGGCGTCGGGCCGCTCACGGTGGTGCGGGAGGACCCGCTCGGCCTGACGCGGAACGTCGCCGAGTACGGTGAGATCGCGTCCGTCCTGGTACGGCCGCGCACCGTGCCGCTCGTGGTGCCGCTCGCGTTGCCGCCGTCCGGCCGGGCCCACGATCTGGAGGGACCGGGCGGCGACCGCGCACCGAGCGGGACCGCGACGTTCCACACCCTGCGTGAGTACGCCGGGGGTGACGACCTGAGGCATGTCCACTGGCGGTCCAGCGCCCGCACCGGCACTCTCATGGTCCGCGGGCTCGTGGACGCCGGCCTGCCCCTGACGACGGTGGCCCTGGACACCCGTGCCGCCTCGTATGCGTCGTCCGATTTCGAGCTGGCCGTGGAAGCGGCGGCCTCCGTCGCGGCGAGCACCGCGCGGGCGGGCTTCCCCGTGCGCGTGGTGGCCGGTGAGGGCAAGGTCCTGCTGGACCTGAAAGGCGGCACGGATGACGCCGAGGTGGTGCTCGACAGGCTCGCCGTCGTAGGGCTCTGCGCCGACCCGGCCGCCGATCCCATACGGCGCGTACGCCCGGGGGGCGCGCTGGTCGTCGTGACGGGGGAATCGGATGTCCTGATCAGGGCCGCCGCCGTCAGCCGACGCCACGACCGTACGGTCTGCCTGCGGATCACGCCCGTCGGCGGCCCGGTGTCCGGAGGCGGTCCGGTGTCCGGGGGTGGTCCGGTGTCCGTGCCCGGTGTCACGGTCATGGACGTACCCGACCTGGAGACCCTTTCCGCGACCTGGTCCGGAACGGTCCGGCGATGATCGGGACGGACGGCCGGCCTGACCGGAACCTCGCAGGGCCCGGTGGGAACCACGTGGCCGAGGATCCGGGGATGACCACGCACGACGGGAAGGCCGCCTCGCTTGTGCTGGTGGTGGGGTTGGGCGGGGCGGCGGGATGGGGGTTCCGGCGGGTGTTCGAACCCGCGGACCTCCTGCCGGTCGTCGCGGTGTCGGCGGTCGTCCCCGTGCTGCTGTCCGCGCTGACCAGGAACCGCCCCCTGTGGCTGTCCCTCCTCGCGCAGGTGGTCATGTGGCCGCTGACGGTGTCGGCCACGCTGTTCCACGCGACCGCTCTGGGCGGATACCTCCCCTCGGCTGAGACGATGTCCGAGATCGCCTCCGGGCTCCTGAACTCCTGGCGGGCGCTGCTCACCACGGTCCTCCCCGCGCCGGGGGAGCCACGGCTGCTCGTGGTGGTCCACTTCCTGGTGTGGGCGGCCGCGCTCGTGGGCGCCGAGATCGTCGTGCGCGCGCGAGGCCCACGAACAGCAGCAGGGGGAGCGCCCGTGCGTTCGCGCACGCGCGTGCGCGCGCTCCCCGCGCTCCCGGCCCTGGCGGTGTTCGCGGTCGCGCTGCCGTTCGGGGTGGACGGGCAGGGCTCGTTGATGCCCGTGGCCGGCGCGCTTGTGGCGCTGGTCGCGGCGCTCGCGATCATGGGCGGCGACCGTGGCCGGGCGCGGGTGCTCGCCGGGGTCCCGGTCGCGGCGGCTCTGGGCCTGGTGAGCGTGCTCCTCGCGCCGTCGCTGCCCATCGCGCGGGAGCCGTACGACCCGCGCGCGCTGGTCGGGCAGCCGGACGTGGTGGGGTCCGACGGCGTCAGCCCGCTCGACAGGGTCTCCGCCTGGCTCCAGACGCCGGCCACGCCGTTGTTCACGGTGAAGGCGTCCCGGCCCGAGTACTGGCGCCTCGCCGTGCTCGACCGGTACGACGGGGTGCGGTGGTCGTCCTCGGCACGGTTCCAGGCGACGGGCGGACGGGTGCCGTCCGGACCGTACCAGGGGCGGTACGAGCCGGTGGAGCAGACGGTCACGCTGGATGGGCTCCCCGGGAGCCGGCTGCCGGCGGCCGACCGCCCCGTGGCCGTCTCGGGCATCGGGGTCGCGGTCGACGGGTCCGGCACGCTGCTGGCCACCGCGACAGGCGGCACGGCGGGCAGGACGTACCGGGTCACCTCGCACGTGCCGCGCCCCACGGCCGAACAGCGGCGTGACGCCGTGCCCGCCGGAACCCCTCCCGCGCTGCCGCCGAAGATCGGCGTGTTCCGGTCGCTGGCCCAGCGGGTGACGAGGAACGCGCGCTCGCCGTACCAGCAGGCGGCGCTGCTGGAGCACTACCTGCGCACCGGACAGAGGTACGACGTGAAGTCCCCGCCCGGGCACTCTCTGGCGGCGCTGGAGCGTTTCCTGCGTACGACCCACCGGGGGACCTCCGAGCAGTTCGCCGCCTCCTTCGCGCTGCTCGCCCGTACGCTGGGGCTGCCGAGCAGGGTCGTGGTCGGCTTCCGCCCGGGGGCACCGCGGGACGGCTCCTTCCAGGTGCTCTCCGGAGATGTTCTCGCCTGGCCGGAGATCGAGTTCAGGGATCTCGGGTGGATGGCGTTCTCCCCCACCCCGGAGCGGAGTGGCTCGCAGGGTACGCACGACGTCGTGAGCACGGCGGTCAAGGAGCGCCGGCGGCTCGCCGAGCGGATCGGCGGCACCTCGGTGAAGGAGCCGCGGCCCTCCGCCACCCCGGCCCCGGACGAGGGCGACGGCGCCGCGCGGTCGTGGGGACCGGCGGCCGTGCTCGCCGCGTCGGGCGTCATCGGTGTCGTGATCCTGCTGTACGTGCTCGCCGTGCTGGTCGTGCCGATGCGCCGGCGTCGGCGCCGGCGGCGCGGTGACCCGGACGAGAGGGTCCTGGGCGCGTGGCGGCAGGTCTGTGAGGATCTCGGTCTGGAGGGGGAGTCCTCGCTGACCGCCTCGGAGGTCTCGGAGCGCGCTGCGGAGCGGGTTGGGCCCGAAATATCGGCTCATATCGTGCCACTGGGTGAGTTATCGAACTTCGTGGAGTTCGCCGGGGAGAAGGTCGGGCCCGAGGCGGCGGAGGAGGCGTGGCGCCGCTCCGACGAGGCCCGCAGGCTCCTCCGCCGCGGCACGCCCCTTCTCACCCGCGTCGCCCGCCGCCTGCATCCCCGCTCCCTCCGGCGACGGGCACCCGCCGGACGGGCGTAGTCGAGCCCGCGGACACGAGCGCCGTGACGGTTACAGGCTGTTCAGGCGGTGCAGCAGGTCGACCGGAGTGAGCAGGTAAGCGCCGACGATCAGGGCCGCGGCGGAGACCAGCAGGAACAGGAAGACGAAGAACCCGCCGGGGAACGGGGTCAGCCGCGCGAGCTGGTCGGCGTCCGAGTCCGGCGCCCTGCCGTGCCGCCGCTTGGTCCGCAGCTCCAGGATCGGCCGGATGCCTCCGATGAGGAGGAACCACGTGGCCAGTTGCGCGCCGACGGACTGCACGTCGGCCGGGGCGAACCAGGACAGCGCGAACACCGCGCCGCCGATGGTCAGCAGCGCCACGACACCGAAGACGTTGCGGATCATCAGCAGCATGCAGGCGAGCAGCAGCAGGATCGTCCAGAGGAGGATCGTGATGTATCCGGCGGCGGTCAGCCAGGCGGTGCCCAGCCCGAGCAGCGAGGGGGCGACGTACCCGGCGCCCGCGGTGAAGATCATGCCGGGCCCTGTCGGCCGTCCACGGGTCAGGGTGACGCCAGAGGTGTCGGAGTGGAGGCGGATCCCCTGGAGCTTGCGCCGGGTGAGCAGGGCCACGAGCGCGTGGCCTCCCTCGTGCGCGACCGTGATCAGGCCTCTGGAGAGGTGCCAGGAGGTCGGGTAGACGACCACGCCCAGGGCCACGAGCGCGGCCAGAGCCGTGATCCACATGGGCGGGCCGGGCTGCACGGCGGTCAGCCTCGCCCAGAAACCGCTGAAAGTCTGCAGGGTCCACCTCCACTGGAAAGCCGCGGGTCCGCGCGCCCGAAGGCGCGCGGACATAGCGTCGCATGGTCAGCGGGTCAGGGTCTTCCCCGTACTACCAGAACAACATTCGGCCTCCGGGACGAGCACGCCCGCAAGCCCTGGCATGGCGCTCCTCCGCGATCTCGGGCTCGCGGAAAGGGTCGTCATCGGCTCCGATTCCCTACCTTTACGCCCACTGGTCGCATTCCCTCGGAGAGGCTCGAACTCGACGACGGGTGGCTTCGCGCGGTTTCCCGGCGGCAATGGGATCCAGGTCTCCGAGAAAGCCCCCTAAGCTGGGTGAATGCCAAACTCGCGTACGCCGGCGTCACGGGGCGACGAGCATCGAGAAGTGATTCGCAAGTTCTACGACGCCTTCGCGGCCGGTGACATCGATGCCATGGGCCGGTGTTACCACCCGGACGTCAGCTTCGGCGACCCCGTCTTCCTGGAACTGGAAGGCCGTGAGCGGGTCATGGGCATGTGGCGCATGCTCCTGGGCCGTAATCGGGGCACCGAGGTCTCGGCCCGCGACATCGAGGCCGACAACTATTCGGGCACGGCCCACTGGACGGCGAAGTACGTCTTCTCGCAGACAGGCAGGCGCGTGGTCAACGAGGTCGACGCCCAGTTCCGCTTCGACGAGGGGCTGATCGTCCGTCACCACGACCAGTTCGACTTCCGCCACTGGACCAAGATGGCCCTCGGCCGGCCCACCGGGGTGCTGCTCGGCTGGACGCCGATGCTGCGCCGCAAGGTACGGGACCGGGCGCGCGGCCAGCTTGAGGAGTACCTGCGGAGCGATTCGCCTATATCAGGCTAGGGTCTGACACGGGCGGCACGCACCGGAGGCGGGTTCGCGGCCGTCCTGACAGTCCCCCAGGAGGTGTGCCGTGCCGGAGCGTCGTGTGCGAGGGTTGAGAGATCTGATGCGAGTGCCCGCACGGGGTGCCGATCACGAGGTGGCGCCCGAGCATTCCATGGATCCCCGCTCCAAGGAGACCGACGCCCCGGCGCAGCAGAGCGTCATCGACAACGCCGTGTACGTGGACGGTCAGCGCGTCGACACCCCGCCGTCGCTGGCCGAGGCCGTGGCGGCGCTGCGCCTGCGGCCCGGGAGCATGGCCTGGATCGGCCTCTACCGCCCGGCGGACGCCGAGATCCTCAAGGTCGCCGAGGAGTTCGGCCTGCACGAGCTGGCCGTCGAGGACGCCATCGTCGCCCACCAGCGTCCGAAGGCCGACCGGTACGGCGACACGCTCTTCCTGGTCCTGCGCGCCGCCCAGTATCTCGACTCGCCGGAGAAGGTGGAGTTCGGCGAGCTCCACGTCTTCGTCGGGCCCGACTTCGTGCTGACCGTCCGCCACAGCGAGGCCCCGGACCTCAGCAAGGTCCGCCGCCGCATGGAGAACGACCCCCACCTGCTGCGGCAGGGCCCGCAGGCCGTCCTGTACGCGATCCTGGACGCGGTCGTCGACGGGTACGCTCCGGTGGTCGCCGGCCTGCAGAAGGACATCGACGAGATCGAGGTCCAGGTCTTCGGCGGCGACCCCGCGGCGCCGAGGCGCATCTACGCCCTGTCGCGCGAGGTGATCGAGTTCCAGCGGGCCACCCGGCCGCTCCTCGACATGCTCACCGGCCTGATCGCCGGCTCCCCGAAGTACGGCGTCGACCAGGAGCTCCAGCGGTACCTGCGCGACGTGGCCGACCACGCGATCACGGTGGTGGAGCGGGTGGACAACTTCCGCCAGATGCTCCAGGACATCCTCATCGTCAACTCGACGCTGGTCAGCCAGGCGCAGAACGAGGAGATGAAGAACGTCACCCAGGCGAGCTACGCCCAGAGCGAGGAGGTCAAGAAGATCTCCTCCTGGGCGGCCATCCTCTTCGCCCCCACCCTCGTCGGCACGATCTACGGGATGAACTTCACCCACATGCCCGAGCTGAGCTGGGTCTACGGCTACCCCTTCGCCGTCGCGCTGATGGCGGCGGTGTGCGGCACGCTCTACCTCGTCTTCAAGCGCCGCGACTGGCTGTGATCCCGCTTAGGGGATGATTCCGGCATTTCGGGTAGGTCCGGCGTATGGAGGATCGTGTGCTGGAACTGCACGCCATCGCGATGGACGAGTTCGGCCTGCGCGTGGCGATGATCAATAATGACGCCTGGAACGCCCCGACACCCTGCTCCGAGTGGAGCGTCCGCGACCTGGTCAACCATCTCGTGGTCGAGCAGCTGTGGGTGCCGCCGCTGCTCGCGGGCAGGACCGTGGCCGACGTGGGCGACCGGTTCGACGGGGACCAGCTCGGTGAGGACCCCGTCGGCCGGTGGACGGAGGCCAGCGTCGGGGCACAGCACGCGCTGGCCGAGCCTGGAGCGCTCGACAGGGAGGTCCACCTGTCCTACGGGACCGTGGACGCCCGGCGCTACTGCATGGAGATGGCCGCAGACCTCGCCGTCCACGCCTGGGACCTCGCGCGCGGCCTCGGGGTCGACGACCGCGTCGACCCCGAGCTCATGGCCGAGGTGTACGACTACCTGTCCCCGATGGCCGGGGCGCTCGCGGGAAGCGGCATGTTCGGCGAGCCCGTCCCCGTGCCGGACGACGCCGGCCCGCAGGCCCGTACCCTCGCCCTCACCGGCCGCCGGCCCTGACCAGCGTCAGGCCAGCAGCTTGCGGGCGGCCTCCTCGATGTGGGTCTCCGAGAGCAGGACGTGGGCGGCGGCGTCGCCGAGGGGGACGAAGCTGTCCATGGAGGTCACCCGGGCCACCCGCCCGGTGAACCCGCCGTCGGCGAGCGCCGCCAGCACCCCCTCGGACACGCCGCCGGAGCTACGCGTCTCGTCGGCGATGAGCACCTTGCCGGTCAGGTCGGCGGCGCGCAGCAGGTCGTCCACGGGGAGCGGGGACAGCCAGCGCAGGTCGAGCACGCTCCCTGACGTACGGTGACAGCGCGCTCAGTAGACCTGCCGTGGCCTGCTGTAAACGGATG
>NZ_JBEZFH010000224.1:0-12246 GCF_040649355.1 Sphaerisporangium sp. NPDC049002
GGGACGAACTGAGGGAGATCATTATGATCGACTACACGACCAGGTGGTCCCTTCCTCGTGGCAACTGGGTGGTCCCATCAGGCTGGCAAGCGACAGGCGAATCCAATCATCGATGAGCGACATCACTGAGGGTGCTGAAACAACAGCCATGTGTGATCAGATGCGGGCAGCGGGGGGCGCGGTAAGGGTCAGGCGAGAGCCTTCACCACCAAGAGGCCGGCGGGAGCCGAATCCGGCGCCGTGCGCTGAGAGGGGTTACCGCACGCCCTTCGCCCCGGAGGGAAGTCTCACCAGCGTGCAGGGGGCTATCTCGCTCCCCGGCGCGGCCAGCCAGCTTCCGAGAGACCACCGGTAACTGGAACCCTTGCCCCCCAGGCTGAACTCCATCACCAAGGTCTCCCCCGGCCGGATGAAGCGCGGAGAGATCTTGAACCTGCTCATGGAGATCGGTTGGGTGACGTCGCGGGACCGCCAGTGCTCCAGTCGCTCGAACTCGGCGCGTTCCCTTCTGGTCATCGTGCGGGGATCGGGTGAGCTGTACGCCCAGTCCACGCTGGTGAAACGGCCCGGCGCGCACTGTTCGCCCGGTGGTGAATACGTAACGTCGGCGGGGATTCCCTGGGCGATCAGCTCGGCCTGCAATCCTTCCGGATCCTGCAGTTCGTAGATCGTCACGGTGATCGTGCCGTCGGGATTCCTCGCGACCGCGTAGGCGGCCGACGCGCCACCCCACACCATAGGGATCGCGACGGTGAGCACGGCCACGGCGGCCACGGCCAGGAACCGGCGAAGGGAAACGGTCGCGGACGGGGTCACCGGCACGGCGACGGGCTCGACCGCTGTTGCCACGGTGATCTCCTGAAGCAGGTCGCGTGCGCCTGGGGTCATGCCGGGGCCCGGGTCGGGGGCGATCGAGGCGACCAGGCCGTCGATGTCGGTGTTCACGGGTGCCCCTTCAACAGTGCGACGGCGCGCGGGCCGTAGCGGGCGAGGTCGAGATCGGCGGTGTCCAGTTCCCTGGCGAGGCGTTTCCGGGCACGGTGCAGGCGCAGGCGGACGGCCCCGCGTGAGCAGCCCAGAACGGTCGCGATCTCCGCGGTGTCCAGGCCTTCCCAGCTCACCAGCGACAACAGCTCCCGGTCGTCGGGGCTGAGCCGCTGGAACGCCTCCCGGATCACACCGGTGTCCTGGCGCGGAGTGGACTCGTCCCAGGCCGCCAGCTCCGCGCGGAGCCGTACGGCGAGGGCGGTCCGCCGCGAGTCGCCGCGGCGCTGATTGGCGAGGACGTTCCGCGCCACGCCGTACAGCCAGAGCCGGGCCTGCTCCCCCTCGGGGATGTCGCCGACGCGGCGCCAGGCCGTCGTGAACGTCTCGGAGATCGCGTCCGCCGCGTCGTCGGGCGAGTCCGTGCGCCGCCGGAGGTAGGCGAGGAGGTCCGCGTAGTGGGCCTTGTAGATCTCCTCGAAGCGCTGCCGGGGGTCTGGAGGTCCCACGCCGCCGTCCTTCCGATGGGGGACTGTTCCCTCAGCCTTCCGGGGAGGGCTGGTCGTCAGCCACACATGTCCGGATATCCAGAAGCGTTTCAGGATTCCCATAAGAAAGTTGTCCGCGTCGTCCAGGCAGGGCGGTGAGATGTCTCACCAAGAACGGATCGGAGGAGTGAAGTTTGCTAGGTTCCTGGGCAGAGGCCCCGTACGGGGATCTCCCGGACGAGTAGTGCGTCGTACCCGGCCCAGCGAAGACGACGCGCGCACACCATGACTCAGATCATCCAGATCGCCGGCGCGATCATCATTCTCTCCGCCTTCCTGCTCGCGCAGTCGAAGGTCGTGAACTCCGAATCCAAGGTCTACCTCGCGCTGAACCTCGCCGGTTCGGCGGTGCTCACCTGGGTGGCGCTGGAGGACCGCAACTGGGGGTTCCTGCTCCTCGAAGGCGTATGGGCCATCGTGTCGGCGGTGAGCCTGGCGCGCGTGCTGACCGGGAGAGATCCGGCCGCCGAGCACTAGGAAACCGGCTTGACGGTTTTACCGGTGTTGCGCTTGGCTGTGCGCATGATTGGCATTCACACAGTGACCGTTGACTGCGCCCAGCCGTACGAGCTCGCGCAGTGGTGGCACGAGGCCACCGGCTGGCCCTTCCACGAGGCGACGGAGAAGGACGACGACGAGGTCATGCTCATGGCCCCGAGCGAGCCCCATCTGCTGTTCATCCGGGTTCCCGAGGGCAGGACGACCAAGAACCGCGTCCACTTCGACGTGACGGCACAGGGGGACGGCACCCGCGACGAGGAGGTCGAGCGGCTCGTCGGGCTCGGTGCCAAGCGGTACGAGGACCACCGCAACCCCGATGGCTCGGGCTGGGTCACCCTGCTCGATCCCGAGGGCAACGAGTTCTGCGTGTGCCGGAGCCAGGCCGAGCGCGACGCCGCGAGCTGACCTTGTAGGGCTCCTCGGAAAACGCGGCGCCTCCCGGGGAACGTCACCCGGGAGGCGGAGTGTGACGCGACACCCGGAGAAGTCGCGCGCGAAGGTCACCGGGCCGGTTGCGCCCTTGGGGGTGCTACTTGGCCGACTGGGCCCTTCCCCTGAGGGACAGGGTGAGGATGGCCGCGATCAGGTACACCAGCGCGCCGCCCCACAGCGCGTCCCAGGCGGCGCCGAACACGCCTTCCTGGTCGAAGACGAGCTGGACGGGATACATCACGACGGCGGCGAGGACGCCCGGGTAGAGGGCGAACCTCCACGGGTGGCGCAGCGACCAGAGCCTGGCCTGGCGGGTGACGCGGTCTCCCACGTTGGGCTTGCTGACGGCGCCGACGGAGGCCACCAGGCTGAAGATGCTGATGCCCAGGCAGAGCGCCCAGGTCAGATCGGCGGGTCCTGGGAGGACGACTCCCATGACATAGCTGATCGCCGCGCTCGCCCCACCGGTGATCGCCGCGGCCTTCCAGGGCGCGCCCCGCAGGGCCGCGCCGGCGAGCGACATCTCGTCGCGTCGAGTCAGTTCGTTCATGTCCACCAGATTGCCCTGTGTCACGGGGTTGGCACATCGGGGGACAACCCTGGTTGTTCCCCGGGTTGCCGCGTCCGGGATCAGCACAGGGGCCGGCGTGGCCTCCGCGTATCGGAGTCCACGTCAGGAGGGCATCGATACTCTTTGAGCATGTCTGTGATCTTTCGTCCCGCTCGCCGGGAAGACGTGCCCCTGATCGTGGCCATGCTCGCCGACGACCCGATCGCCGCGGCGAGGGAGGGCGACCCGTCGGACGAGGTCTACCTGGCCGCCTTCGAGGCCATCGACGCCGATCCCCGGCAGGAGCTGGTCGTGGCCGAAGCGGACGGCGAGGTCGTGGGCACGATGCAGCTCACGTTCATCCCGGGGTTGTCCCGCAGGGGCGGCGAGCGGGCCCTGATCGAGGCCGTACGGGTGGGCGCCTCCATGCGAGGGCGGGGACTGGGCCGCGCGATGATGGCGTGGGCGGTCGACCGTGCACGTGAGCGGGGCTGCCGCATGGTGCAGCTCACCAGCGACAAGGCCCGCGCCGACGCCCACCGCTTCTACACCTCGCTCGGCTTCGTCGACTCCCACGTGGGCTTCAAGCTGAGCCTCTGACGCCCCACACCGGACCTCCGACGCGATCACACCAGGGGCGCGATCTCCACGAGGTTGTCGTGGTAGACGGGGCCCCTGCCCATGTCGGCGTCGCGCTCGTCGACCAGGACGTTGACGTTGGCCCCACCGCTGAACTTCGGCCAGTTGCCCTTGGTCGTCGCGACGACCCCGGGGGCGATCCTGTCGCTGATCTCCAGCTCCGCGGTCATCTCGCCGTTGTCGTTGAACACGCGGACGCGCTGCCCGTCGCTCAGGCCCCGGCCCGCGGCGTCCTTCTCGTTCACGAGGATCTTCGGCCCGCCGGCGCGGCGCGCCAGCTCGGGGTTGTTCCCGAACACCGTGTTGAGGAACGTGTGGGCCGCCGGAGTGATGAGCGCCAGCTTGTACGGCCCGTCCACGCGCGCCGAGAAGGGCGGGACGTACCCCTGGTTCTCAGGGACGAACTCCAGCTTGCCGGACGCCGTGGGGAACCCCTCGGTGAAAGGCACGAACGGGGCCGGATAGTTGAGCCGGGCCCATCCCTCCTCGCGCAGGCGCTCGACCGTGATGCCGTCCAGCGCCGGGTGCCCCCCGGACAGGAGCTGCTCGGCGATCTCCAGGTCGGAGTCGTAGAGGGCGGGCTCGGTCAGCCCCAGGCGGCGGGCCACCCTGCGGAAGGTCTCCGTCGTGGACAGGCATTCGCCGGCCGGGGGGACCGCGGGCTCGTTCCAGACCAGATACATGTGGCCGTATCCGTGGTGCAGGTCGGTGTGCTCGAACTGCATGGTCGCCGGGAGCACGATGTCGGCGTAGTCCACCGTGTCGGTGGGGAACTGCTCCATCACCACCGTGAACAGGTCGTCCCTGAGCAGCCCCCTGCGGACGCGGTTCTGGTCGGACGTGCTGCCCATCGGGTTGGCGGCGTAGACCCACAGGCACTTGACGGGCTTCGCGGTGTCCGCAAGGCCTTCGGCGAGCCGGGTCATCGTCAGCGTACGTACCGGCTTGCCGAGCAGGTCGGGCCGGGTGTCCGCCTGGATGGGGACGTGGCCGCTGGTGGAGTACGCGACGCCTCCCCCGGGGTGCTTCCAGTCACCGGTCACGCCGGGGATGCAGGAGATGACGCGCATGGCCGTGCCGCCGCCCTGGTGGCGCTGGACGCCCATCGTGGCCCGGATCCCGGTCGGACGCGTGTGCGCCAGGCGTACGCCGAGGGCACGGATGTCCTTCTCGGGGATCCCGGTGATCTCCGCCGCCACCCTCGGGGGATATTTCCGGATTTCTCGCTCGAAGTCCTCCCAGCCCGTGGTGTGGTTCTCCAGGTAGTCCCGGTCCTCGGCGCCCTCGTCGAGCACCACGTGCATCAGCGCGAGGGCCAGGGCGGCGTCGGTGCCCGGCCTGATCGCCAGGTGCTCGTCGGCCTGGTCGGCGGTACGGGTCCTGATGGGGTCGATGGCGACCACGTGGGCCCCACCGGCCCGAGCCTCCTGGATGAACTTCCACAGATGGTGACCGCTGGTCAGGGTGTTCGTGCCCCAGAGCAGGACCAGCTTCGACAGGGCGAACGTCTCGGGGTCCATGCCGCCCGGCGTCCCGTTCGTGTGCCTCAGCCCGGTGTTGCCGGCCCTGGCGCAGATGTTCAGATCGTGTTTCGACGCGCCCAGCGCGTTCCACAGGCGCCGCCCGGCATCTCCAGACTCGCCCTGGATGTAGCCCAGCGTCCCGGTGCCCTGGTACGGCCAGATGGCCTCGCCGCCGAACTCGTCGATGATGGCGGTCAGGCGCCTCGCGATCTCGTCGAGAGCCTCGTCCCAGGTGATGCGCTCGAACCGGCCCGACCCCTTCGGCCCGACCCGGCGCATCGGGTGAAGGATCCGATCGGCGGCCTTGGTGTGCTCCAGATAACGATTGACCTTCACGCACAGGGCGCCACGGGTATAGGGATGATCACGGTTGCCTCGGAGGCCCACGGCCTCGCCGTCCTCGACCGTCACCACCCACGAGCAGGTGTCCGGGCAGTCCAGCGGGCAGGCACCCAGAACCTTCAGCGCACGGGTCATGCGTCAACGCTACATGGGCGCCTCGTGACCGTGCGATGGTGTCCGGGCGGGTGACGACCCACCTGCCACCTGGGGCGACTCACCAGTCCATACTTACGGACGATGCGCGCCCGCCGCCCGTACCGGCACCATGGATCACGTCCCGTCCATCTGATCCCTGTGTGGCGAGCGCGCCGTAGAGTGTCAGCGAATGGCCGGGGTGCACCAGTTCGCCGGCGACGTTCGAGGCCCGCGCCGGGGGAAGGCGAGTGCCGAGACAGGTCGCCCGAGCGTGGTCGGCTCCGCGCCATCACTGATGAACAGAGCTTAGGGAAAGATCATATGACCCGAGACGTGCGCAGACGCCGGCGGTGACCGACATAAGGGAACGCGACGAGGCACAGGAGGCCGCGGGGGGAGAAATCTCCGTGGCCGGACCTCCTATGACCTCCGAGAGCCCGGAAACCAGGTCGGTTCCCGCCTCGGTCGCCACCCCCTCGGCCGACGGCGGCTCCCCGGTCCCCACCGCCTCCACGGACCCTTCCCAACCCTCCGGGACTTCTATCGGTCGCTCGGACACGGAGGACCTTTCCGAGCCGTCCGGGACTTCTCCCGGTCTCTCGGACACCGACCTTTCCGAGCCCTCCGGGACTTCTCCCGGTCTCTCGGACACGGAGGACCTTTCCGAGCCGTCCGGGGATTCCGCCGGCCTCGCGGAGACCGACCCTTCCGAGCCCGGTGGGGCTTCCGCCAAGCTCACTGAGCCTGTCGTGCTGGTCGTCGAGCCGCTGCTGCCCCAGCGCATCCGCCGGCCGTCGGACGCGCTGCGCTTCCTCGCCAGCCTGCTCGCCCTCACCGCGGTCGTCCTGCTGGCCCTCGTCGCCAAGCAGACGCTGAACGGCCTGGAGGCCGACGTCACCGACGGTACGAGCCGGGCGCCCGATCTGCTGATCGGGGTGGCGAGCTTCCTCGCGGGCACGGCCGTTCTCGCCGTCCCGGCCGCCTTCGCCGTCGAGCGGGTGTTCCACCGCGACGGGCTGCGCGTCGCCGAGGGCCTCATCGCCGCGATCATCGGGATGCTCGTCTCGTTCGTACTCGGCGAGTGGCTCGCCGCGGCCGGACCGGACGACCTGCGCCAGCTGCTCACCGGGGGACGCCAGGTCGAGCCGCTCAACACCCTGCTCACCTCGGTCGTCGCCTACGTCACCGCCGTCCGCATCTCCCGTCGCCCGACCTGGCGGGCCCTGATGTGGATGGCGATCGCCCTCGACGTCTTCGCCCTGTTCACCGGTGCCGAGGCCACCGCGCTCGGCGTCTTCGTCACCTACCTCGTCGGCCTGGCCGTCGGGTACGCCACCCTGTACGTCGTCGGCAGCCCCAACACCCGGCCGCCCGGCGGCACCGTCATCGCCGCGCTCCGCCGCCTGGGGTTCGTACCGGCCAAGGCGCGGCGCATCCCCGACGACGCCCAGGGCAGCCGCCGTTACGCCGTGACGATGTCCGACGAGCGCCGTTACGACGTCACCGTGCTCGACAGGGACCGGCAGGTCGCCGGGGTCCTCTACCGGCTCTGGCGGCGGATCCGGCTCAACTCGGAGACCCGACGCCGGGCCATCCGCTCGCTCCGCGCCGAGCTGGAGCGCGAGGCCCTGATGGCGTACGCCGCCCAGGCCGCAGGGGTGAACACCCCGTGCCTGGTGGGCACCAGCGAGATCGGCACGGACGCCGCGCTGCTGGCGTACGAGCACCTGGAGACCCGGGCGATCGAGGACGTCCCGGACGAGGAGCTGGACGACGAGCTTCTCATCAAGATCTGGAAGCAGGTGGAGCTGCTCCAAGCCCAGCGCCTCGCCCACCGCCGTCTCACCGGGGACAGCATCCACATCGGCACCGGCGGCGACGTGGTGCTGATGGACGCCCGCAGCGGCGAGATCGCGGCGGGCGACCTGCTGCTGCGCCTGGACGTCGCCCAACTGCTCACCTACATCGCGCTGCGGGTCGGCCCCGAGCGCTCGGTCATGTGCGCGTCAAAGGTGATCCCCAAGCAGGCGCTCGCGGGCGCGCTGCCGCTCCTGCAGCGCATCGCCCTGACCAGGGGCACCCGCGCCGAGGTCAGCAGGGACAAGGAACTGCTCCCCGCGCTCCGCGAGAACATCCTCGCCCTCACCCCGCAGGTCGAGGTCGAGGAGATACGGCTGGAACGGTTCCAGCCCCGAACGCTCGTCACGATCATCGCCAGCGCGCTCGCCGCGTACTTCCTGCTCTCCCAGCTCAGCAGGGTCAACCTCGTCGAGGTCGTCACGTCGGCGAAATGGGGCTGGGGCGGCATCGCGCTCGCCGCGGCCGGCATGAGCTACGTCGCCGCCGCGCTGATGCTCCGGGGCTTCGTCCCCGAGAAACTGCCCCTGGGGCGCACGGTGCTCGCGCAGTTCGCGGGCTCCTTCGTCAAGCTGGTGGCGCCGGCCGCGGTCAGCGGCGTGGCCATCAACTCCCGCTACCTGCAAAAGCGCGGCATCTCACCCGGGCTCGCCGTGGCCAGCGTGGGGGCCTCGCAACTCGTCGGGCTGGGATC
Source organism: Sphaerisporangium sp. NPDC049002 (assembly GCF_040649355.1). NCBI lineage: Bacteria > Bacillati > Actinomycetota > Actinomycetes > Streptosporangiales > Streptosporangiaceae > Sphaerisporangium > Sphaerisporangium sp. NPDC049002. The sequence continues at coordinate 8,206 of NZ_JBEZFH010000224.1, forward strand.
CCACATCCTGCTGCTGCTGTTGTTCGGGTACGCCACGGGCACCAAGGCGGCCCCGTCGGTGAGCCCGTCCCGGGGCCTGGTCATCGGCCTGCTCTCGGGGGCGGTGCTCGTGCTGGTCGTGCTCGCCGTGCCGCAACTCCGGCGCATGATCACCGCTCGGATCCGCCCGCTGTTCTCCGGGGTGATCCCAAGGCTGCTCGACGTGCTGCAGTCGCCCCGCAAGATCCTCGAAGGCTTCAGCGGCACGCTCCTGCTGACGCTCGCCTTCGTGGTCTGCCTGGACGCCTGCGTGCGGGCCTTCGGCGGCTCGCTGAGCTTCGCCGCCGTGGCCGTGGTGTTCCTGGCGGGCAACGCCATCGGCTCCGCCGCGCCCACCCCTGGCGGGCTGGGCGCGGTCGAGGCCTCCCTCTCGCTCGGCCTGACGCTCTCGGGACTCCCGGGTACGGTCGCCACCTCGGCCGTGCTGCTGTTCCGGCTGCTGACCTTCTGGCTGCCGGTGCTGCCCGGATGGGCGTCCTTCGCCTGGCTCCAGCGGCGCAACGCCCTCTAGGCCCTCGCGACGGGCTAGACGATCGGCGTGCCCGGCTGCGCGATCTCCTTCTCGATCGCGGCGAGCTCGTCGGACGAGAAGCCGAGCTTGTCCACGGCCGCGACGTTGTCCTCAAGCTGCTTGACGCCGCTGGCGCCGATCAGCACCGAGGTGATCCGCGAGTCGCGCAGTACCCACGCCAGGGCCATCTGCGCGAGCGACTGGCCACGGCCGGAGGCGATCTCGTTCAGAGAGCGGACCCGCTGGAGCACCTCGTCGGTGAGCTGGCTCGGCCGCAGGAACCGCTCCTTGGCCGCGCGGGAGTCCTCCGGTACGCCCTTGAGGTACCTGTCGGTCAGCACGCCCTGCGCCAGCGGTGAGAACGGGATGCAGCCGACGCCCTCGTCCTCAAGGACGTCGAGCAGCCCGTCCTCGACCCAGCGGTCGAACATCGAGTAGCGCGGCTGGTGGATGAGCAGCGGCGTGCCCATCTCCCGCAGGATCCTGGCCGCCTCCCTGGTCTGCTCGGGCGTGTAGTTGGAGATGCCCGCGTACAGGGCACGGCCGGACCGTACGGCGGTGTCGAGCGCGCCCATCGTCTCTTCGAGCGGGGTCTCGGGGTCCGGCCGGTGGCTGTAGAAGATGTCGACGTAGTCGAGCCCCATGCGCGACAGCGACTGGTCGAGGCTCGCCAGGACGTACTTGCGGGAGCCCCACTCGCCGTACGGGCCGGGCCACATGTCGTACCCGGCCTTGGTGGAGATGATCAGCTCGTCGCGGTACGGCCGGAAGTCCTGGGCGAAGATCTGACCGAAGTTCGTCTCGGCGGAACCGGCCGGCGGGCCGTAGTTGTTGGCGAGGTCGAAGTGGGTCACGCCCAGGTCGAAGGCCCGGCGAAGCGTGGCCCTCTGGGTGTCGATCGGCTTGTCGTCGCCGAAGTTGTGCCACAGCCCGAGCGACACCGCGGGCAGCTTGAGCCCGCTCCTGCCGGTGCGGTTGTAAGGCTGCCTCTCGTAGCGGTCGTCGGATGCCGAGTACGTCATGTCGTCTCTCCTGTGTCTTCGGTCTTTCCCGCGCCGACCCGGTCGAGGATCCACGACAGGGTGAACGCCTCCTCGCGCCACGCGTCGTACCGGCCGCTCCTGCCCCCGTGACCGGCGCCCATCTCCGTCTTCAGGAGGAAGGGCCCACCGCCTGCGGTGGCGCGGAGCCGGGCGATCCACTTCGCGGGCTCGTGGTACAGCACTCGGGTGTCGTTGAGGCTGGTGATCGCGAGGATCGGGGGATATATCCGGTCATCGACGTTCTCGTAGGGCGTGTACGACTTCATGTACTCGTAGACGTCGGCGTTGTGCAGCGGGTCGCCCCACTCGTCCCACTCGATGACCGTCAGCGGCAGCGACGGGTCGAGGATCGTGTTGAGCGCGTCCACGAAGGGGACCTCGGCCACCACGCCCGCGAACGCCTCGGGCGCCAGGTTGGTCACCGCGCCCATCAGCAGGCCGCCGGCGGAACCGCCCCTGGCGACGATGTCGCTCGACCACCCCGACTCCTTCAGATGCCGGGCCGCGGCCACGAAGTCGCTGAAGGTGTTCTTCTTGCGGGTGAGCTTGCCCTCCTCGTACCACCGCCTGCCCATCTCGCCGCCACCTCTGACGTGCGCGATCGCGAAGACCAGGCCACGGTCGAGCAGGCTGAGCCGTGCCACGGAGAAAGAGGGATCGATCGAGGCCTCGTAGCTGCCGTAGCCGTACAGGACCGTCGGCGCGGGCCGCTCCGTGCCCTTCTTCACGACGATGGAGATCGGGATCCTCGTGCCGTCGTCGGCGACCGCCCACTCGCGGAACTGCTCGTAGTCGCCGGGCTCGTACCCGCCGAGCACCGGCCGACGCTTCAGCAGGATGAGCTCGCGGTTGCTGAGGTCGTAGTCGTACACCGAGGGCGGCGTCACCATCGAGGCGTACGCCAGCCGCAGCCTGCCGGTGTGGAACTCGGGGTTGCCCGCGGGCTCGGCGGTGTGGATGGGCTCGGGGAACGAGATCTCGTACGGCTCGTCGTCCGACGGCAGCACACGGATGCCGGTGAGGCCGTCACGGCGGAAGTGGACGACCACGTGATCGGAGAACGCCTCGACGTCGAGCAGCCGGGTGTCCTCGCGGTGCGGGATCAACGGCGTCCAGGCGGCGGGGTCGTCGATGGGCGCGGTGGCCAGCTCGAAGTTCTCGGCGCCCTCGTTGTGCAGGACCAGGAAGCGGTCGCCCGCGTGGTCGATGGAGTACTCGACGCCGGTCTGGCGGGGCCGCACGACGGTGAACTCCCCGGTGGGGTAGTCGGCGTCGAGGATGCGCGCCTCGCTGGTGATCTTGCTTCCGGCGCCGAGGACGAGGTAGCGCTCGCTGCGGGTGAGCCCGATGCCGACCCAGAACCGCTCGTCGGTCTCCTCGTAGACCAGCACGTCCTCGTCGGCGGCCGTGCCGATGATGTGGCGGTAGACGCGGTACGGGCGCCACGCCTCGTCGACGGTCGTGTAGAAGAACGCGGAGCCGTCGGCCGACCAGGCGCCGCCGTAGAAGATGCCCGGGATCTCGTCGGGCAGGATCTCGCCGCTTTCGAGGTACTTGAACCGCAGCGTGAAGCGCTCGTTGCCGCTGAAGTCGGTGGAGTAGGCGAGGGTGGTGCCGTCCGAGCTGATGGACGAGGTGCCGATGGCGAAGAACGGGCTGTCGCCGGCCAGCTCGTTGCCGTCTAGCAGGACCCGCTCGCCTTCGAGCGGCACTCCCGGCTTGAGCTCGGGAGGAGTGTCACCCGTCGCCAGGAGGCGGCACTGGATGCCGTACTGCTTGCCCTCCTCGGTGCGGGAGTAGTACCACCAGCCGCCCTTACGTGTGGGGACGGAGAGATCGGTCTCCAGGGTGCGGCCCTTGATCTCCTGGAAGATCGACTCTCGGAGGTCTTCGAGGTGTTCGGTCTCGCCCTGGGTGAAGGCGTTCTCCGCCTCAAGGTAGGAGACCGTGTCCGGGTTGTCCTTGTCGGCCAGCCAGGCGTAGTCGTCGATCACGGTGTCGCCGTGATGAGTGCGTTCGGCCGGAACCTTCTTCGCCACGGGAGGCGTGTCGCTGCTCACATCGCCGAGTCTATGGCTCGGACTTGGCGGCCCAACTGGCGTGACGCGGGCCTGTGAATGCCGACTGTGCTCCGGTGCCCGCGAAGGCTGCTAATCTTCTGTTGTCGGCATCGCCCGGCACAACCCCAAACCTTCGCCTCGGCGATCTGGCGTGGGCACGTGCCTGTGGTGAAGCGGATACCCCACGAGCTTCGAAGATCTGAGATTGGGACTTGCACTACCCGGTCTCATCCGGTAAGTTAGAGGGGTTGCCCTGGAGACAGGGTGGTCTGAATCCTAGCGGGTTCGGGTGGCTGGAAGTCAAGTGCCTGGAAAGGCGCGGTTTGCTCCCGGTTAAACGGCCTTGTAGGATGAAGACATACGAGATGGAAGCCCCGGAGTTCGGACC
>NZ_JBEZFH010000225.1:0-12190 GCF_040649355.1 Sphaerisporangium sp. NPDC049002
CGGCGGCAGCGACTCGGGCGGCGCGGCGGCTCCCGCCATCTGCTCCGGGGTCAGCGCGCCGACCAGTTCGGTGAGGGCGAGCGGGTTGCCTCGCGCGATGCGGTCGAGCGACGCCCGCAGGTCCTCGCCGAGCCCCAGGGGGGCCAGGTCGTCCACCAGTTCCCGGACGGCGGTCGCGCCGAGCCGGTCGAGGACGCGCACGGGGACGCCCCTCGGCGCGGTCCGGTCGTCGTGCGCCCCGAAGACCAGGGCGATCCGCTCGCCGTCCAGGCGCCGGGCGGCGAAGAAGAGGGCCTCCCGGCTGGCCTCGTCGAGATGGTGGAGGTCGTCGACACAGGCGAGGACCGGCTGGTGCGCGGCGGCCATGGACAGCAGGTCCAGTACCGCGGCCGACAGGGCGAGGCCGCCGTCGGCCACGCCCAGTTCCAGCGCCTTCCTGAGGACGGCCGCGCGAGCCTGGGGCAGCCGGGCAGGGGACTCCCGCAGCGGGCGCAGCAGGCCGTGCAGCCCGGAGAACGCCAGGCGGGACTCCGCCTCCACCCCGGAGGTCCTGAGCAGGAGGAAGTCACCGGCCTGGGCGGCGGCGAAGTCCAGCAGGGCGGTCGTGCCCATCCCCGGCCCGCCGAGCAGGAGCAGCGCCCCGCCCGAGCCGTCGCGGGCGCCGTCCAGCAGCCGCCGCAGGGCGTCCTGCTCGCCGCTTCGACCGCGGAGGGTACGTGCCTGCGTCGTGCGGGAGGCGGGAGACACGTACCCCAGTGTTACGCGCGCATGTCATGGCTGGAAGGGGCGTGACTGGAAGGTTTCACGCGCGGGGAGGAACCGGTGATTTCACCGATGACCCATATCGGCCGAATTACAGGGATACGGACATCCCGATACCCGGTGCGACCATCTCGCGCCCCTGGAACCGCCGGCGATCCGAGCCCTCCAGTCCCCCGGAACGGCCGACGCGCGCGGCCCTTGCGCCCCTCCTCTGGACGGGTCCGCCACTTCCGGACGACGGGTATCCAGGACCACAGATAACCCGAATTCGGGCAGACCGGGTGGGTTGGCCGTAACCGCTCCGTGTCATACCAAGCCGGGCTTTCCAAACCGTTGACGCGGCCGTAGCACGTATGTAACCTTTGGCCAACGACCTGCAAGATTCTTGCAAATCACTGTTCTATTTCTTTCTTAACTCCGCAAGTTCTGGCTGGAACGCACTGCGTCCGTGCACCCGCCCCGCCCCCATCCATGGAGGCCCAGGTGATGTCGGCTTCGGCATTGCGCGGTCGGTCGCCGCCCCCACGACCCTTCGGTTGCAGCGTTCATCGCCGTCTGCGTTGAGATCGGCACCCCCCAGCGACACCTCGAAGCGTCGCGCGGCGGAGGTCACGTACTCCCGCTACACCCTGTCGTTCCAGACGAGAGATAGAGAACTCAATGAAACTGAAGTACCCAGCGTTAAGGCTGGTCGCAGGCATGGTCGCGACCAGCCTGCTCGTATTGGCGGGGCCGGTGCTCCCGGCCTCGGCGGCGGGCCCCAACCTGGCGTCGGGCAAGGCCGCCTCGGCGAGCAGCTACGCCGACGTCTACCAGGCCGCCAACGTCAACGACGGCAACCCGGCGACCTACTGGGAGAGCGCGAACAACGCCTTCCCGCAGTGGGTGCAGGTGGACCTCGGATCCGCCGTCAGTGTGAACAGCGTCGTCCTCAAACTTCCGCCGTCGACCAGCTGGGCCACCAGGACCGAGACCCTGGTGGTGCAAGGCAGCACGAACGGCACGTTCTCCGACATCGTCGGCTCCGCGGGCTACACGTTCAACCCGGCGACCGGCAACACGGTGACGATCAACTTCACCGCGACCACCGCCCGGTACGTACGGCTGAACATCACCGGCAACACCGGATGGCCGGCGGGCCAGATCTCCGAGTTCGAGGTGTACGGCCCGGTCACCGGCGACACCCAGGCACCGACCGCGCCGACCAACCTCGCCTACACCGTGCCGGGTTCGGGCCAGATCAAGCTGACCTGGAACGCCTCCACGGACAACGTGGGCGTCACCGGCTATGACATCTACGCCAACGGCGCCCTGCGCGGCAGCGTGGCCGGCAACGTCCTGACCTACACGGACAACCAGCCCGACACCGCGACGGTGTCCTACTACGTCAAGGCCAAGGACGCGGCGGGCAACGAGTCCGGGAACAGCAACACCGTCACCCGTACCGGCACCGGGGGCGGAGGCTCGAACCTCGCCGTCGGCAAGCCGATCACCGCTTCGGGATCCGTCTTCACCTTCGTGCCCACCAACGCCAACGACAACAACGTGACCACGTACTGGGAGGGCAACGGCGGGGCGTACCCCAACACCCTCACCGTGCAGCTCGGCGCGAACGCCGACGTCAACTCGGTCGTGGTGAAGCTCAACCCGGACAGCTCGTGGGGCACGCGCACGCAGACCATCCAGGTCCTCGGGCGTGAGCAGAGCGCGACCACCTTCGCCAACCTGTCCTCGGCGACGGTCTACACCTTCAACCCCGCCTCCGGGAACTCGGTGAGCATCCCCGTCAGCGGCAGGGTCGCCGACGTCCAGCTCAAGTTCACCAGCAACTCCGGCGCCCCTGCGGGCCAGGCCGCGGAGTTCCAGGTCATCGGCACCGCCGCCCCCAACCCCGACCTGACGATCACCGGCATGTCGTCGTCCCCGGCCGCCCCGATCGAGACCGACGCCATCACGCTGTCGGCCACGGTCAAGAACATCGGCACCGCCTCCTCGGGCGCGACGAACGTCAACTTCTACCTCGGCACCACGAAGGTCGGCACCGCCGCCGTCGGCGCGCTGGCGGCCGGAGCGACGAGCACCGTCTCCGCCAACATCGGGGCGCGTGACGCGGGCACCTACGCGCTGAGCTCCAAGGTCGACGAGGCCGACAGCGTCGTCGAGCAGAACGAGACCAACAACAGCTACACCAACCCCTCCTCGCTCGTCGTCAAGCCGGTCGACACCTCCGACCTCGTGCCGGGGACCTCCTGGTCGCCCAGCAACCCGGCGGCCGGCAACAACGTCACCTTCTCCGTGGCGATCAAGAACCAGGGCACCGTGGCCTCCGCGGGCGGCGCCCACGCCATCACACTGACCGTCGCCAACGACGCCGGCACCGTCGTCAAGACGCTGACCGGCTCCTACACCGGCGCGATCGCCCCCGGCGCCACCACCAGCCCGGTCAACCTCGGCACCTGGACGGCCGCCAACGGCAAGTACACCGTGAAGACGGTGCTCGCCAACGACGCCAACGAGCTGCCGGTCAAGCAGGCCAACAACACCGTCACCCAGCCGTTCTTCGTCGGCCGCGGCGCGAACATGCCCTACGACAGCTACGAGGCCGAGGACGCCGTCGTCGGCGGCGGCGCGGCCGTGGTCGGCCCGAACCGCGACATCGGCGACCCCGCCGGTGAGGCGTCCGGCCGCAAGGCCGTCACGCTGAACTCCACCGGCAGCTACGTCGAGTTCACCACCAAGGCCAGCACGAACACCCTCGTCACCCGGTTCTCCATCCCGGACGGGGCGGGCGGCGGCGGCATCAACTCGACGCTGAACATCTACGTCAACGGCACCTTCCTCAAGCCCATCAACCTGACGTCCAAGTACGCCTGGCTGTACGGCAACGAGACCAGCCCCCAGAACTCGCCCGGAGCGGGGCCGCGTCACATCTACGACGAGGCCAACGTCATGCTCGGGACCACCGTCCCGGCGGGCAGCAAGATCAGGCTCCAGAAGGACGCCGCCAACACCACCAACTACGCGATCGACTTCATCAACACCGAGCAGGTGTCGGTGATCCCGAACCCCGACCCCGCCAAGTACGCGGTGCCGGCCGGCTTCACCCATCAGGACGTGCAGAACGCGCTCGACAAGGCACGCCAGGACACCAGCCTCGTCGGCGTCTACCTGCCGCCGGGTGACTACCAGACGTCCAACAAGTTCCAGGTGTACGGCAAGGGCATCAAGGTCGTCGGCGCCGGTCCCTGGTACACGCGCTTCTTCGCGCCGACCACCCAGGACAACACCGACGTCGGCTTCCGCGCCGACGCGACCGCCAACGGGTCGACGTTCTCGGGCTTCGCCTACTTCGGAAACTACACCTCGCGCATCGACGGCCCGGGCAAGGTGTTCGACTTCTCCAACGTCGCCAACATGGTGATCGACAACATCTGGGTCGAGCACATGGTCTGCATGTACTGGGGCGCGAACACCGACTTCATCACGATCAAGAACTCTCGCATCCGTGACACGTTCGCCGACGGCATCAACATGACGAACGGCAGCACGGACAACCTCGTCAGCAACAACGAGGCCCGTTCGACGGGTGACGACAGCTTCGCGCTGTTCTCGGCCATCGACGCGGGTGGCGCCGACGAGAAGAACAACGTGTACGAGAACCTGACGGCGATCCTCCCCTGGCGTGCCGCCGGCGTGGCGGTCTACGGCGGGTACGCGAACACCTTCAGGAACATCTACATCGCCGACACGCTGACCTACTCGGGCATCACGATCAGCTCGCTGGACTTCGGCTACCCGATGAACGGCTTCGGCGCCTCCCCGCCCACCACGTTCGACAACATCTCGATCGTCCGCGCGGGTGGTCACTTCTGGGGCCAGCAGACCTTCCCCGGCATCTGGATCTTCTCCGCCTCCAAGGTCTTCCAGGGCATCCGCGTGAACAACGTGGACATCGTGGACCCGACCTACAGCGGCATCATGTTCCAGACGAACTACGTCGGCGGCCAGCCGCAGTTCCCGGTCAAGGACACCATCTTCACCAACGTCTCCATCACGGGCGCCAAGAAGAGCGGTGACGCGTTCGACGCCAAGTCCGGGTTCGGCATCTGGGTGAACGAGCTGCCGGAGCCGGGCCAGGGCCCGGCGGTCGGCACGGCCACCTTCAACAACCTGACCCTCAGCAACAACGCCGTGGACATCAAGAACACGACGTCGACCTTCACCATCGTCCGCAACTGACACCAGCGGTTCAACGGCTCCGGGGGCCCACCAGCCCCCGGAAGCCGCCCCGTGACCGAAGTGCCGCCGGAGACCACCTCCCGGCGGCACTTCCGCGTCGATCGGCTGCAGGCCCACAACCAGGGCCGATTCCCGCCAGCACATCGAATCGGCGGAGCGAAGCATGGACCTATGAGCACTGTCCGTACATTCGCCATCGAAGCCGAGGTCCTCGCCGAGCTGCGCGTCCGCGACGATGCCGGGCGTCCGCCCCGCATCGTCACCCCCCCATCTTGGCTCAGCAGTTCGCGGACCCCGACGTGGCGCTGGTACATGTGCGGGCGGTGGAGTTCGGCTGTTTCCTGTTCGAGGTACACCGCGCCTGACCCCCGCACATCGAAGTCCACCGAGCCCTTTCCTGACGACGCAGGTCACAGGTACCAGGTCACCTCCGCCGCATGATCCCACCGCCGGACGCCGGGCCGGGGCGGGCGGTGGGATGATGCCGACCATGAAAGCGTCGAGTTCAGCACTCCACCGACGCTGCCCGCGACCAACGGGTACAGCCACGTCGCCCGCGTCCCAGAGACGGGTTCGTCAACCTGAACCGCCCGCCCACCAGCTCCCTCGTCCAGGTAGCATGCCTCTTCCACCCCGACATCCTCATCGAAATCGAAGCGGTGGCCGCCGTCCGCACAACCACCTGACCGGGCGGACCGGCGCACCGGACGCGCGGCTCGCCGTGCCGCCAGGCCGCCAGGCCGCCCACAGGGCCCGTGCCCGCTCCTTCTGAGGGAGGAGGGGGCTGCCACGGTTGAGGTGCCAGTGGCACAACGGGTTCGGCTGTGCGGAGGAGGGGCGGCGCGGGTCGCTTCCCTAGATTCATGGTGTGACAGATGAAGACATGAAGGTGGCGCGGCCCGGCAGACGGCGCCGGGTGTGGCGTTTGCTGCTGCGGATCACCACCTGGGGCGCGGCCCTGCTCGTGCTGGCGGCGGGCGTGGGATTCGTCTATGAGACGAACGCCCAGCGGGGCGACGCCGCCCACCACAGGCCGCCTGGACGGCTGATTGACGTGGGTGGCCATCGCCTGCACCTGTACTGCACCGGGACAGGCGCTCCCACCGTGGTGCTGGAGGCGGGGCTGGCGGAGTCGAGCGCGAGCTGGGAGGTGATCCAGCGGCGGCTCTCCGCCGGCAACCGGGTGTGCGCCTACGACCGGGCCGGATACGCCTGGAGCGAGGACGGCCCGTTGCCGCCTACGGCCGAGCACGCTGCCGAGGATCTGCACACGCTGCTGGCCGCCGCAGGGGAGGCGGGGCCGTACGTCCTCGTCGCACACTCCTATGGCGGGAACATCGTACGTGTCTTCGCCGACCGATGGCGGAGTCTGACCGCGGGGCTGGTCCTGATCGACGTCACGGACGAGACGGCCGTCTCAGCGCTGCGGATCTCCCGGCCTCTTCTGGCCGTCCAGTTCACCGCCGGCCAGCTCATCGCCCGCCTCGGCCTGCTCAGGCTGTGGGGCGACGCGCTCCTACCGCCCGAGGCCACCGGGGCGGCCCGCGCCCACGCCGTCGTCGTCTACGGTGCCAGGAGCATGGCGGCGGCCCGCTCCGAGGCCTGGACGTCGGTGGAGAGCGCCGCCCAGGTCCGCGCGACGGTCCGTCCGCGAGCGTGGGGGGACCTGCCGGTCGTGGTCATCTCCGCGGGAGGCCAGCCGACGGCCGTCACCGAGCAGGCCAGGCTCCTTGCCGCGCTTTCGACCCGCGGGCGCCTGGTGGTCGCGGCCACCACAGAGCACTACGTGCAGCACGCCCAGCCTGAACTGGTCCTCGGTGCCGTCCACGAGATCGTCCAGGGGGTCGTCGCCGCCCGTTGAGGGCACACCGCGTGATGCATAGGCCACTGTCACCTGGATAGCTGTGCACTTACAGCAGAGAAATAGTAACCGGTTGATAGGGGCTTTCTCATCGCCCCGCCGACGCTGAGAGTGCCACGGAAAGGGCATGCCCTTTCCGTGGCACTCTGCGGAACGGCCTACGCCGGTCCGCCTGTGGCAAGCCGGCTCATGTCAGGTCGGAGCACTTGCGGGCGTCGGGGTCCTTGGCGGCGTTCGGGGACCACCGGACATTGGCGAAGGACGCGGAGAAGGCGCCGTCGGTGTAGACGAGGAACGGCGTGTTGACGTTCTCGAAGTCCAGGTTCGAGGCGAAGCAGGACACCGGGATCTTGACGGTGGCCTTGCTCCCGGCCGGCAGGTTCTGGAACAGCGAGGTCGCCACCACCTCGGCGAAGCACGGGTAGACGCAGTGGGCGCTGATCACCGTCCTCGCCGCGGGAGCCTGGTGGACGATCGTGTCGAAGACCAGCGCGGCGTCGGCGTTGAGGTAGCCGCGCAGGTCGCTGCCGCCCGCGGGGTCCTGCATGTAGATCTGCGCGGGCCCGGTGCCGTTCCAGGTGGCCTTGAGGCCGTCCGCCTGCACGTTGACGTCCGAGGGCACGACGCTGATCTCGGCGTGCGCGGCGGTCCCGTCGACGCCGATCTCGGTGCCTCCCCAGTTCTCGGCGGAGCCGATGAAGCTCTTGTACGGCGCGACGTCCGTACGGTTGAAGAGCTCCAGGTCCTCGGTCGCGGTGCCGCCGCCGCCCGTGGAGCCGCAGGCGAACTCCGGCGAGGCCTCGTCGAGCGTGCCGACCGATCCGGTCTGGCCGTACCGCAGGCCGTAGCCGAGCGGGAAGAGCGGGTCGTAGCCCTCGCCGCCGGGGTTGAGCGGGGTCTGGCACGCGCTCTTCGGCCAGGAGTACGACAGCTTGCCGGTGTAGCCCTCGCTCCGGTGGGAGGTCCGTACGAGCTGGTCGGCGACGCCGCCGCCTTCCGTGCCGGGGAGCCACGCCACGACGAACGCGTCCGAGCGGTTGAGCTCCTTGTTGACGTAGAGCGGGCGGCCGGTGACGTACACGGTGACCACGGGCGCGCCCTTGCCGCGCACCTTGTCCAGGACCGCGAGGTCGCCGGGGTAGAGCTTGGCCGCCTCCAGCGTGCGGCGCCCGAGGTCGCCGACCCCCTCGGCGTACGGCGTCTCGCCGATGACCGCGATGACCGCGTCGTACGCGGCCGGGTCGACGCCGTCGGCGGTCTCACTGAAGGTGACGTTGGACGTGCCGAGCGCCTCGCGCAGCCCGCCGAGGATCGTCGTGCCGTTGGGGAAGTCGGCGTTGGTGTTGCCGGTGCCCTGCCAGGTAAGGGTCCACCCGCCGGTCTGGTTCTGCATGCTGTCGGCGCTCTTGCCGACCACGAGCACCTTGGAACGGGGGGCGAGCGGCAGCACCCTGCCGTTGTTCTTGAGCAGGACCTGCGACTCGCGGACGGCCTCGCGCGCGAGCTGCCTGGCCTGGAGCGCGTCGGCCGATCCGGCCTTGTAGCGGGCCGAGGGCCTGCGCGCGTCGAACACCCCGGCGCGCAGCTTGACCCGCAGAATGCGTGTCACGGCGTCGTCGACGCGCGCCATCGGGATCTCACCGGCACGCACCTGGGCGATGGTGTTGGCGATGAACGCCTTCCAGTCGTTCGGCACCATCACGACGTCGATGCCCGCGTTGATCGCCCGCGCGCAGCTGGAGTTGGTGCACCCGGCGACCTGGCCGATGCCGTTCCAGTCGGAGACCACGACGCCGTCGAAGCCCATCTTCTGCTTGAGGATGTCGGTGAGCGCGCGCTTGCTGCCGTGCAGCTTGCCCTCGTCGATGCCGAGGTCGGCGTTGGTCCAGCTGTTGAACGACGCCATGACGGTCTGGGCGCCGGCCGCGAGCGCGCCATAGTAGCCCTGGCCGTGGATGTTGATCATCTCGCCCTCGGAGGAGGGGTTGACCCCCTGGTCGGTTCCCTTGAGGGTGCCGCCGTCGCCCATGAAGTGCTTGGCGGTCGCGATGACGCCCTTGCCGCCGATGCCGCGCGAGTCGCCGCCCTGCAGGCCCCTGACGGCCTCGTACCCGTAGGCGCGGGTGATGCGGGGGTCCTCGGAGAAGCCCTCGTACGTGCGGCCCCACCGGTCGTCGCGTACGACGGCGAGCGTGGGGGCGAAGGCCCAGTCCTGGCCGGTGGCGCGGATCTGCGTTGCGGTCGCGGCTCCGATGTCGCGGACGAGGCAGGGGTCGTGGGCCGCGCCGAGGCCGATGTTGTGCGGGAAGAGCGTCGCGCCGTAGACGTTGTTGTTGCCGTGGACGGCGTCGATCCCCCAGATGACCGGGATCTTCGTCCGCGTGCCTTGCGTGGAGGCCTGCCAGTAGGCGTCGGCGAGGTCGAGCCAGGCCTTCGGCGTGGCGTGCTTGTCGCCGCCCGGCCAGGAGCCGCCGCCGTTGAGCACCGAGCCGATGCCGTACTGCGCGACCTCGGCCGGGGTGACGGCGGAGATCTCGGGCTGCGTCATCTGCCCGACCTTCTCGGCCAGCGTCATGCCGGCGACGATCTTCGCCACCCGCTTCTCGTCGGCGGGGTTCTGCTTGATGTCGCTCTTGACCTTCGGCCAGTCGGCGAGCGTGGGCAGGCTCTTCTCGATGCGGGCGCAGCCGTGGTCCGTGGCGGGCTTACCGATCACCGGCTGCCGTACGCCCTTGGTGGTGTCGGCGCCCGCGCTCGGGATGCCGGTGGCGCCGGTTGCCAGGATCGCCAGGCCGGCCATCACCGCCAACGCGCCGCGGCGAGCACCTGATCGGACAGGGGGTCTGGTCATGGAGCGTCCGTTCTTGAGGCACGGCGAGGATCGCGCGGCCCCCCGCAGCCGCACTTCGCAGATCTTGACCCTGTGAGAGCCCCGAGTCAATACCTCAATAGAGCGCTCTCTCAGATGGGCACGCTCAGCCCGACCTGAGCCGGAAGAGCTCGTCCGCCGCGTCAATGCACGACGCTCCCAGCTCGTGCGAGGAGAACAGGTGCAGCGTCTCGGCGGTCTCGATCTCCAGCAGGTCCCACCGCAGGCCGTACCGGGCGTTCTGTGCGACCCGGATGTAGGCCACCTCCGACCAGGGCACCCGCTCGCGGCGCGCGAGCCCGGTCACGACCGTGACCCCTTCGGTGTCGGCGGCCAGCCGTACGGGGGCGATCAGGTCGCGTGCGGCGAACCCGCCGAGGAGCACGGCGGCGGCCGCGCAGAGAAGCATGCCCCGTGTGTCACCGGAGACGACGACCGCGACGACGCCGAACGCGATGGCCGCCGCCGACTTGGCGGCGGTGAACTCGCGCCGGATCCGCCACTGCCGCGCCTGCCGGGATATGCCCGTCATGCACGCACGCTATCGCCCACACGGCTCACAGGCGTACCCGGCTTTCGTCCTCCGCTCAGTCGACGAGGTCCAGCGCCGCCGCGACGATGCTGTCGGTGTCGAGCCCGTGGTAGCGGTACACGTCGTCGAGGCCTCCCGACTGGCCGAACTCCGAGACCCCGAGGTGCGTGCCCGGCACCTGGTGGACGCCCGCGAGGAAGGCCAGCGTGTGGGGGTGGCCGTCGGCGACGGTGACGATCGGGGTCGCGCGCCGCGCGGGGAAGACGCTGTCGAGGATCCAGGTGGGCGCGTCACCGTGGCCGCCGCGGCTCCTGACGGCCTCGAAGACCAGCCCGGGGCTCGTCAGGCAGACGACGTCCGCTCCGACGCCCAGCTCGCCGAGGCGGGCCGCGGCGGCGAGCGCCTCGGTCACCACCGCCCCCATCGCCGCGATGGTGACGACGGGACTCTCGTGGCGCCTGAGGGGGTAGGCGCCGGCGACGACCTGGCGCCGCCGCAGCCCACGGGCGGCCGGGTCGGCCGGGACGTTCGCGAGGGTCTGGTCCACGGGCCGGGTCGACAGGCGCAGGTACGCCGAACGCCCGTCCGGCCTGCCGAGCCGCGCGAGGGACGCCAGCAGGCACCACTCCAGGTCGAGCGCGAACGCGGGCTCGTAGGCGGTGCAGCCGGGCTGCTCGATGCCGATGGACGGCGTCTTGATGGACTGGTGCGCGCCGCCCTCCGGTCCGAGGCTGACCCCGGACGGCGTGCCCACCAGGATGGACTGCCCTCCGGCGTAGATGCCGAAGGACCAGGGTTCGAGAGCGCGCTCCACGAACGGGTCGTACACCACGCCGATCGGCAGCAGCGGCTGGCCCCAGCGGGACCAGGTGGCCCCGAGCTCGCCGAGCAGTCCCACGAGGTTGGTCTCGGCGATCCCGAGCTCGATGTGCTGCCCGGTGGGCCGCTCGCGCCAGTGCAGGATGGTCTCGGTGTCGTCGTCGAACCAGTTCCTGCGCTCGTCGGTGGCCCAGACGCCGACCTTGTTGAGCCAGCCGCCGAGGTTGGTGCTTGAGCTGACGTCCGGGCTGACGGTGACCACCCGGGCCCCGGCGCCGGGCGCCTGGCGGGTGAGGTCGAACAGCGTGCGCCCGAGCGCGGCCTGCGTCGTCGCGGTGCCGTGCGGCGTGCGCCCGAAGTCCTCGGGCACGTCCGGGACGGCCTGCGGCGGTGGCGGCGTCCTGCGCAGCCTCCAGGCGGTGTCCGCGCAGCGCAGCGCGGCGGCGCTCCCCTCGGGGAACGGCGTCCACGGCCGCGCGGGGTCGGCGCCGACCCGTGCCGCGAGCGCGTGGAGCTGGTCGGTGGTCAGCAGGGAGGAGTGGTTCTGCGGGTGCCCCTCGCTCGCCAGCCCGTATCCCTTGACCGTGTACGCGAAGATCACGGTCGGGCGGGTGTCGTCGATGGCCGCGAACGCCTCGCGCAGGGCGGACAGGTCGTGCCCGCCGAGGTTGCGGATGGCGGCGTGGAGCGTCGTGTCGTCCACGCCGGCGAGCAGCCCGGCGATGGCTCCGGGGTCCGCGCCGGGGACGGAGGCGTACGTACCCGTGAGGCGGGCCCGCAGCTCGGTGGCGTCGCAGCGGAGCAGCCGCTGGTACTCGGGGTTCGACATGCCGTCGACGCGGGCGCGGAGCGCCTCGCCGCCCGGCCGCGCGAACAGGTCCTCCAGCAGCCCGCCGTACTTCACCGTCAGGACCTGCCAGCCGGCGGCGGCGAACATGCCCTGCAGCCGCGTGCCGCCCATGTTGGGCACCACCCTGTCGAGGGACTGGCGGTTGAAGTCGACGACCCACACGCGACGACCGCAGCACCTTCGTCGACCTCGGGCTGGACTCGCTGCGCCTCACCCAGCTCGCCCACCAGCTGTCGGACCGCCTCGGCCTGCGGTTGC
>NZ_JBEZFH010000226.1:0-11874 GCF_040649355.1 Sphaerisporangium sp. NPDC049002
CCGGGGACGGTGTGGGAGAGTAGGACACCGCCGGACAAATATTTGATTGGTAGGGAAGCCATCCACATTGTGGGTGGCTTCCCTGCGTTATGGGGCCTTTTCGCCTACGCGTCGAAGCGATGGCCCTTTCGTGGCGATGACTGTTCGTGCCGGCCGAGGGTTGTCCACAGAGGTCACAGGCGTGGCATGGACCGCGCGGCGCGGTAAGTAGGCTTCAGGTGTGGAATATCAGGCGGTCGAAAAGGCGATCTTGCAGCGAGGTGTGGAGTGGGACATCGATCCCACCCTGGACCGGATCAACGTCTTGATGGATCTGCTGGGCCAGCCCCAGCGGGCCTATCCGGTCGTCCACATCACCGGCACCAACGGCAAGTCGAGCACTGCCCGCATGATCGATTCTCTGCTTCGTGAGCGCAACCTCCGCGTCGGCCGGTTCACCAGCCCGCACCTCACCTCCATGCGCGAGCGCATCTCCCTCGACGGCGAGCCGCTCAGCGAAGACCGCTTCGCCGAGGTCTACGAAGACGTCCATCCCTATCTTGAGCTCGTCGACCAGCAGCAGGGCAGGCTCTCGTTCTTCGAGACGCTCACCGCCATGGCCTACGCCGCCTTCGCGGACGCGCCCGTCGACGTCGCGGTCATCGAGGTCGGCATGGGAGGCACCTGGGACTCGACGAACGTCGCCGACGGCACCATCTCCGTGGTCACCCCCATCTCCCTCGACCACGTGGGCTACCTCGGGCCCGACATCGAGGCGATCGCCCGCGAGAAGGCAGGCATCATCAAGCCGGGCGCGACGGCCGTCCTGGCACAGCAGCCTCTCGCGGCGGCCGAGGTCCTGATGCGGCGTGCCGCCGAGACGGGGGCCACCGTCGCCCGCGAGGGGCTGGAGTTCGGCGTCGCCCACAGGGAGATCGCCATGGGCGGCCAGCTGCTCCGGCTCCAGGGTCTCAAGGGCGTCTACGACGAGGTCTTCCTCCCGCTCTTCGGAGAGCACCAGGCGGGTAACGCCGCCTGCGCGCTGGCCGCCGTCGAGGCGCTCACCGGGGGCGACGACCCGCTCGACGCCGATCTCGTACGGCGGGCGTTCGCGCAGGTGAGCTCACCGGGGCGGCTGGAGGTCATTCGGCGCGGCCCGACCGTGGTCGTGGACGCCGCGCACAACCCGGGTGCGATGGAAGTGGTCGTCCAAGCCCTGGAGGAGTCCTTCGGGTTCAGCAGGCTCGTCGCCGTGGTCGCGGTCATGGCCGACAAGGACGTCAGCGGCGTGCTGGAGCTCCTGGAGCCGGTCGTGGAGGAGATCGTCGTCACCCGCAACTCCTCACCGCGCTCCATGGATCCCGAGGAGCTGGCGAGGCTGGCCGAGGACATCTTCGGCAGCGAGCGTGTGCACGAGGTGGCGCGCATCGACGACGCCATCGACATCGCCATCGGCCTGGCCGAGGAGACCGGCGAGTTCGCCGGCGCGGGAGTCCTGATCACCGGCTCGGTCGTCACCGTCGGCGACGCTCGCACGCTCCTCAAGGCGGGGAGAGGCCGATGACGGCCGCCCAGGCCGGGAGCCCCCACACCGCCGCCCTCCACAGGGGATCGGGTGCCGGCGGCGGGGTCATAGGAGGGTGGGCGTGAACATCACTGTCACTCCGGGGATGCGGCGTCTGTGCGCCAGCGTGCTCGGCATGGAGGCCATCGTGCTGGCCCTGGTCACCCCCGTGGCCATCGTGGTGAACGGCGTGGCGCCCGGTGTCGCGGTTCCCGTGTGCATAGGGCTCGCGCTGGCATGCGTGGTCGTGGCGGGCGTCCTCAAGCGGCCGTCCGCGTACATCGCGGGCAGTGCGGTGCAGGTCCTGGCCATCGCCACCGGGTTTCTCGTATCGATGATGTTCTTCCTTGGCGTCATCTTCGCCGCCCTGTGGGTGACGGCGATATTTGTCGCTCGCCGTGTCGAGGGCGTGACTTAACGCTAAAGTCGGCCAGTATGGCCGTCCCCCCAATCCAGGCCGCGGGCTTCAGGAGTCTTGGCCGGGTCAACCGTCTACCGCTCGTGCTCGACGTGATAGTCGGGCTTCTCACCGCGGTCGCCCTTCCGCTGGCGATCGTGACGATCCCCAACACCATTTCCGTCGTCTCCGCCCTGCTTCCTCCAGAGCTCGCCGGCGTCGGGATCCTGAGGGCCCATGGGCTCGCGCTGCCCGTCATGCTGTGCACCGTCCCGCTCGCCGGGGCAGTGCTGAGACGGTTCCAGGCGGCGCCGATCCTCGTGGCGGGGCTGGCGCTGCTCGCCGCGGCCGATGTGGCCGGGGGCTTCGCCGGCTCGACGTTCGGCGTCGGCGCGCTGCGCGTCCTGCACGGCGTCGGCGCGGGCATGCTCGTCCCGGCGACCTTCGCCGCGAGCTGGGAGCGTCCTGGCGCGGCCCGGGGCGTCCTCGTGCCCGTCTGGGCAGGAGCGCTGGCCGTCAGCCTGCTGGGCGCCCAGGCGCTGGCTCTCTGGCCGCTCGACGACGTGACGTCCTGGCGGGTGACGCTCCAGCCGTATCCCCTGCTGACCGGCCTGGCGCTCGCGCTCGCGGCCGTCTACTTCGTGCTCTCGCGCCTGACCGGCGAGACCGCCGACGCGCGTGCCGCGGAGACGGCGCGAGGTCACCTGGTGCTCGCCGCGGGCCCGTCCGTCGGTATCGCCGTCCTGGCCTTCGGCACCACGTTCAACTGGCCGTCAGGGCTGATCGTCGCCGCGGCCGGGCTGGCGCTGGTGATGTTGCTGGCCATGTCGTGCGCGGGCCGCATCGAGGGGCCGGGTGGCCGCGCGCTCGCGTTCGTGATGGTCGCCGTCGGTCTGGTGGTCCTTCCGACCGCCGCCCAGGTGACCTACGTCGAGCTGGGAGGCCTTGGAGGTCCCGGTCTGTCGGGCATGTGGGCCCCATTCGGGCTCGCCGCCGTGATCGCGTTCGCCGCCGCGCTCGTGACCGGCCGGATGAGCGAGGCGCTGGTGCCGAGGCTCGTCGGCGGCGGGCTGGTGACCATGGTCGTGGGGCTGTGCGCGGTGCGCCTGTTCGTTCCCGCGCCCTCGGGGCTGCCTCTGGTCCTGCCGTTCACGCTTCTGACGGCGGGCGCCGCCGTCGCGGTCACCTCGGCCCTGAGAGGGGCGGGGCTCCGGGCGGCGCTGTTCGGGCTGTCCCTGTGCTTCCCGGCCGTCCTCAGCGGCTTCCTGCTCGGCACGGGGATCCAGGTCGACCGGCTGCGCGCGGTCAGCTCGTCCGGGAGGGTCACGTCGCAGGCCATGGTCGACGGTTTCGTGGGTGCCCTGCACATCTGGGCGCTCGTCGCCGGCTTCGCCGTCGTCGTCGTGCTGGCGGCGGGCGCCGTGCTGGCCCGCCGTTCCCCCGAGGAGAGCCCGGCCTCGTCCGGCGCGCTCCTCACCACGCCCTCCCCGCTCGGCGAAAGGATCGCTCCGAGGGGGACGACGACCGGGGAGACGACGACGAGGAAGGCGGGAGGCGAACGGTCTCCCGGAGACCCCGGAGCCCCGCCCCCTGGAGATCCCGGAGACCCCGGCGACACCGGAGATCCTGGAACCGCCATGATTCCTGTCGTTCCGCCGCCGGCTCGGTCTCCCGAGGCCACCACCGGCGAGGACGGCCAGGGGCCCGCCGCCCGGTAAGCTGCGCACACGCTTCCCCTCTTGCCGGCCGTCGCGCGCGGCGGCCGGCGATCACACTGAAGGAGATACTCGTGTCCGAGCGCACGCTTGTCCTGATCAAGCCCGACGGTGTCCGCCGTGGCCTCATCGGTGACGTGATCGCCCGCGTGGAGCGCAAGGGCCTCAAGGTCATAGCCATGGACCTCCGCACGCTGGACGCCGAGACCGCCAAGGCGCACTACGCCGAGCACGCCGAGAAGCCTTTCTTCGGTGAGCTCGTCGAGTTCATCACCTCCGGTCCGCTGGTGGCCATGGTTCTTGAGGGCCCGCGCGCCGTCGAGGCCTTCCGCGCCCTCGCGGGCGCCACCGACCCGGTGAAGTCGGCCCCCGGCACGATCCGCGGCGACCACGCCCTGGAGATCGGCGAGAACATCGTCCACGGGTCCGACTCACCCGAGTCCGCGGCTCGCGAGGTCAAGATTTTCTTCCCCGACCGTTTCTGAGCGTAGGCCGGTCAGCCCGGCCGGCGTTGAGCGGGAGACCCCGACCTGAAGGCCCCGGCGCGTGACACGCGCCGGGGCCTGACGCGTCCGCGGGGGTTTCGCGGTCGGCGACGCGCGCGGGAGCAGTCGGCGACGCGCGCGGGAGCAGCGGGGGCCGAACCCGGGGGTGTCCACGGTCGCGGCGAGCTGGAACGGGTATAAGCGCAGGTCGGGGCCTTGGTGTCCCGGAACCGCGACAAGTTTTTTCTGAGCCGGACGGCTCGTTGCCCTCACGAGTGGGTACGTCACGTTACGATTCGAATGCGAATCGTAATCTCTCGCGAACGACCTGAAGGAAGGTTTCCTTCCCCATGGGCAGCAAGCTGGCATTCCTCGGCCGTGACATGGCCGTCGACCTGGGCACGGCCAACACGTTGGTGTACGTGCGCGGGCGCGGCATCGTGCTCAACGAGCCGTCGGTGGTCGCGATCAACACCACCACCGGCAAGATCGTGGCAGTGGGCATCGAGGCCAAGAGGATGATTGGCCGAACGCCCGGCAACATCGTGGCGATACGCCCGCTCAAGGACGGCGTGATCGCCGACTTCGACGTGACCGAGCGCATGTTGCGCTATTTCATCCAGCGGGTGCACAAACGGCGGCATTTCGCCAAGCCTCGCATCATCGTGGCCGTCCCGAGTGGCATCACCGGAGTCGAGCAGCGCGCGGTCAAGGAGGCGGGCTACCAGGCGGGCGCCCGCCGGGTCTACATCATCGAGGAGCCGATGGCCGCCGCGATCGGCGCCCGGCTGCCCGTCCACGAGCCGACCGGCAACATGGTGGTCGACATAGGAGGGGGCACCACCGAGGTCGCGATCATCTCGATGGGCGGCATCGTGACGAGCCAGTCGATCCGCGTCGGCGGCGACGAGCTCGACCAGGCCATCATCGCCTTCGCGAAGAAGGAGTACTCCCTGATGCTCGGGGAGCGCACCGCCGAGGAGATCAAGATCGCGATCGGCTCCGCGTGCCCCATGGGCGACGACTGCCACGCGGAGATCCGCGGCCGCGACCTGGTCACCGGGCTGCCCAAGACGATCGTGGTGTCGGCCGACGAGATCCGCAAGGCCACCGAGGAGCCCCTCAAGTCCATCGTGGACGCGGTGAAGTCGACGCTCGACAAGTGCCCTCCAGAGCTCTCGGGCGACCTGATGGACCGCGGCGTGGCCCTCACGGGCGGCGGCGCGCTCCTGAAGGGCATGGACGACCGCCTGCGCGACGAGACCGGCATGCCCATCCACCTCGTGGAGAACGCCCTGGACTCCGTGGCGCTCGGCTCGGGCAAGTGCGTCGAGGAGTTCGAGGTCCTGCAGCAGGTGCTGGTGCCGGAGCCGAGACACTGATGGAGCAGGGGCACCGATGAGGGATACCCGCCGCGCGCGGTTGGTCCTTGGGCTGCTGCTGGCCGCGGCGCTCGTCCTGATCACCATCGACCATCGGCAGCGCGACGATTCCCTGTTCGGGCCCGTCCGCACCGTCGCGGCGTCGCTGTTCGGCGCGGTCGAGGAGGCGGGCACGGGTGTCGTACGGCCCGTCGGCGACTTCTTCGGCACCTTCGCCTCCGCCTCCGACTCCAAGCGCCAGATCACGCTGCTGCGCGCGGAGAACGCCCGGCTGCGCCATGAGCTGACCGCTCACAGCCTCGACCGCCACAGATCGGCCGAGCTGGACCGCATGCTGGGGCTCTCCGGTCTCGGCGGCTACCGCGTGGTGGCGGCCCAGGTGATCGCCAGGCGCGGCGTTCCCGGGTTCGAGGACGCCGTCGAGATCGACGCGGGCACCGGCGACGGCGTGAAGTCCGAGATGACCGTTCTCAACGGTGACGGCCTGGTGGGCCGCGTCGTCCACACCAGTCCGAGCACCTCCACCGTCGTCCTGCTCACCGACTCGGCGTCCTCGGCGGGGGCCCGGGTCGAGGGGAGCAACGAGATCGGCCTGGTGACGGGGCTCGGCCCGGTCGCCGAGGGACGGCTCATCCGCTTCCGGCTCCTCGACTCGGCGGCGCCGCTGACCGCCGGCCGCCGCATCGTGAGCTTCGGCTCGCAACGCGGCATGCCGTACGCGCCGGGCCTGCCGGTGGGCACGATCCAGCGCGTGGAGGCCACGCCGGGGGAGCTGACCCGGGTGGCGTACGCCAGGCCCTTCGTCGACTTCACGGCGCTCGACGTCGTCGGGGTGGTCGTACGGGCGCCACAGCGCGATCCCCGCGACGCGATGCTGCCGCCGCCTCCTCCCGCGGCGAAGGCCAGTCCCCCCAGTTCGCCGCCCAAGGCGCCGTCGCCTTCGGCCTCATCGCCCGCCTCCCCCTCACCGTCCTCGACGGCCCGGGGCCAGGACGACGCCGACGGTGAGCATCCGCGCGGCACGCGCCAGAGCCCCGTCCAGACCCGGGAGCAGTCGGCGCGCACACGTTCCGCCCCCAGGGCCGGGCGGCCGGCCGCCCCGCGCAGGCGGTCCGCCGCCATACGGGAGGGGCCCGGCAGCCGGCCCCGCGAGCGGCAGGCGCAAGGCATGCGGGGGCGGGCGCAGAGCGGCACGCGCGAGCGGCAGGCGGAAGGCATGCGGGGGCGGGCGCAGAGCGGCACGCGCGAGCGGCCCGGCGAGAAGGCACACGAGCGGCCCGGCGCGAGGAAGCACGACCGGGCCGGTGAGAGGACATGAAGCGTGATCCGAGCGATGGCGGCGGTGCTGCTCGTCGGCCTCATCATGATCGTGCAGGTGACCGTCGTGAACCGCCTGCCGCTGCCGGGCGGCGGCGGCCCCGACCTGGTGCTCCTCACGGTCGTGGTGATCGCGCTGGCGCGCGGGGCGGTCGCCGGCGCGCTCATCGGCTTCGCCGCCGGCCTGAGCACCGACCTGCTGCCGCCGGTGGCCCACGTCATCGGGCAGTACGCCCTGGTCTTCTGCCTGGTGGGCTTCATGGTCGGCCGCGCCACCGAGCGGGCGCCCGGCTCCTCGGCGGTCACGGTCATCATCGCGCTGATGCTCGCGCCGCTGATGTCGGCCGGGGTGGGCGGCCTGCTCGGTGATCCCCGGGTCGACTGGCGGGCTCTGCTCAGCCTCTGGCCCTCGCTGGTGATGTACAACCTGGCCCTGGCCGCGCTGCTCTTCTGGGTGGTGTCCCGGTACTCCGGAGACCGCCGCCGCAGGAGGCGGAAGGCCGTGCCCACCGGCGCCTACCCGGTCCGGAGGCACGTGTGATCAGGGTCCGCGCCCGGCTGGTGGTGCTGCAGTTCGTCGTGCTGACCCTGATCACGGTCCTCGCCGTACGGCTGTGGCAGGTGCAGGTCGTGCGCGGCGGCCAGTTCGTGGCGGCGGCGACCGAGACCCGCACCCGCGACGTCGTCGTCCCGGCCGTGCGCGGGCAGATCCTTGACGCGACAGGGCGTCCTCTGGTGCGCAACCGCACATCGCTGGTCGTCTCGATCGACCGCGCCGAGATCGAGCGCATGCGCGACGGTGGCGTGGCCGTGCTCAAGCGGCTCGCGGTGGTGCTCGACCGCCCGGTCAAGGAGCTGCGCCAGCGCATCCGCCCGTGCGGGCCCCACGTGACCCGTCCCTGCTGGCCGGGCTCGCTGTACTCGCCGATCCCCATCGACGACAACGTCACCCCCCGGGAAGCGCTGCAGATCCTGGAGCGCCAGGAGGACTTCCCCGGGGTCATCGCCGAGGTGCAGGCCGTGCGGGAGTATCCCCTCGGCTCCGGGGCCTCCCAGACCCTCGGCTACCTGCAACCGGTCACCGAGGCCGAGCTGAAGAAGCGATCGACCCTCAAGGCCAACTTCTCCGGTGTCGACCTCGTCGGCAGGGACGGGCTCGAATACGTGTACGACGACGCGCTGCGCGGGTCGCCGGGGCTGCGGAGGGTCCAGGTCGACCGCATGGGCAAGGTCCTCGGCATCGAGCGGCAGACCCCCCCGACGCCGGGCGACATCCTGATCACCAACATGGACGCCGACGTGCAGAAGGTCGTCGACCAGGCGCTCGCCAACGCCATGAAGAACGCCCCGAAGGCCGACGGCGCCGCCGCGGTCGTCCTGGACGTGAAGACCGGCGGGGTCATCGCGCTCGGCAGCATGCCGACCTACGATCCCGCGGTCTGGGCGGGAGGCATCTCCGAGAAGGACTACCAGCGGCTGCTGTCGGAGAAGGCGGGCCTGCCGCTGGTCTCCCGGGCGACCCACGGCGAGTTCGCGCCCGGTTCGACGTTCAAGGTCTCCTCCCTGTCCGCGATGATCAGAGACGGGTACCCCCTGCGCGGCAAGTACGACTGCCCGGGGGCCTACGACATCGGGGGCCGGGCGTTCCACAACTTCCACGGCATCGGCATGGGGGTCATCGACCTTCACACGGCTCTGGTGAAGTCGTGCGACACGATCTTCTACAAGGCCGCGAGCGAGATGTGGACGCGGGACGGCGGGAACAAGCCCGTGCCGCACCCCAAGGAGCCGATGACCAACACGGCCAAGATGTTCGGATTCGGCAAGAAGACCGGCATCGACCTGCCCGGCGAGGTGTCCGGGCGCGTCCCGGGCCGCACGTGGAAGAAGCAGCAGTGGACGGCGACCAAGAACAACAGCTGCACGCGGGCCAAGACGGGCTATCCCGAGGTGGAGAAGAAGGACCCCGCCCGCGCCGCCTACCTCAAGACGCTGGCCCACGAGAACTGCGTCGAGGGTTTCGAGTGGCATGTCAGCGAGGCCGCGAACCTTTCCATCGGCCAGGGCGACGTGCTGGTGACTCCCCTGCAGCTGGCCGCCGCCTATGCCGCGATCGTGGGTGACGGCAAGCTGCGCAGCCCCCGCATCGCCAAGGCGATCGTGCGGCCGGACGGCACCCACGTACAGGAGATCAAGGCGCCGGTCACCGGGCGGCTTCCGATCAGCAAGGAGACCCGTGACTACATCCGCGCCGCGCTCAGCGAGGTGACCTCCGACGGCACCGCGGCGGGTGCCTTCAGCGGGTTCCCGATGAACGTGGTGAAGATCGGCGGCAAGACAGGTACCGCCGAGGTCTACGGCAAGGAGGACACCTCGTGGTTCGCCTCCTTCGCCCCGGCCGCCGCCCCGAGGTTCGTGGTCGTCGTCACGATCTCGCAGGGTGGTCAGGGCGCCATGGCCGCGGCCCCCGCGGCGCGCGAGATCTACGAGGGCATCTACGGCATCAAGGGCAAGGCCGCGCTGCCCGGCGGCAAACCCGTCGAGAAGCTCCCGTCGATCAGGAGAGACGGGACGGTGGTGCGGTGAACCAGGCTCTCGCCCCGCAGAGCCGCTCCTTCGTCCGCAGGGCCATGGGGGCGCAGTCGGCGGTGTGGCGCGTCGACGGCGTCCTGCTGGTCGCCGTCATGGCCCTGTCGATCATCGGCACGCTGCTGGTGTGGTCCTCGACGCGCACGTGGGCGGCGGGCGCGCCGACGGGCATGGTCAAGAAGCACATCCTCAACCTGGCCATCGGTTGGATCCTCTGCGGGGTCACGGCGATGGCCGACCAGCGGACCCTGCGGGTCTACGCGCCCGTCGTGTACGGGGTGTCGCTTCTCGGGCTCCTCGCGGTGGTCACCCCGCTCGGTTCGACGATCAACGGGTCCCACTCGTGGATCCTGCTGGGCGGCGGGTTCGCGGTCCAGCCGTCCGAGCTCGCGAAGCCGGCGCTGATCCTCATGCTGGGCGCGCTGCTCGCCGAGCCCGCGCCGGGCACCGACCGGCCCCGCACGCTCGACCTGCTGCTCTGCGTCGCCGCCGCGGGCATCGCCATGGGCCTGATCATGCTCCAGCCGGACTTCGGCACCACGATGGTGCTCGCCGTCATCACCGGCGGGTTGCTGATCTTCGGGGGCCTGCGCAAGCGCTACATCGTCGGGCTCAGCGTGCTGGCGATGGCCGGCGCCGCCGCCGTGTGGCTCTTCGGCCTGCTCAAGCCGTACCAGGTGGCGCGGTTCACCGCGTTCATCAACCCGGCGAACGACCCGCGCGGTGCCGGGTACAACAGCACGCAGGCGTTGATCGCGATCGGTTCGGGGGAGCTGTTCGGCAAGGGGCTGTTCCACGGGGGCCAGACCACCGGGCGGTTCGTCCCCGAGCAGCACACCGACTTCATCTTCACCGTGGTGGGGGAGGAGTTCGGGTTCCTCGGCTCGGTCACCGTGGTCGCGCTGCTCGGGGTGGTGCTGCTGCGCGGGCTGCGCATCGCCAGGCACTGCGAGGACCGGTTCGGCGCCCTGGTGGTGGGGGGCATCGTGTGCTGGTTCGCCTTCCAGTCGTTCGTCAACATCGGCATGACCATCGGCATCATGCCGATCACCGGGGTGCCCCTGCCCTTCGTGTCGTACGGAGGCACCGCGACGTTCGCCAACATGATCGCCCTCGGATTACTCCAGGCCGTCCACATCCGCGAACGCGCGTTCTAGCCGAGCTCCCGGTCCCGGGCGGGGGCTCGGCTGGCACGATTCGGGGTGAGCAGGAACTACCCTTGGGAGCATGTCTGTCGAGTCGCTGTTTCCCCGCCTGGAACCGCTCCTGCCCAAGGTGCAGAAGCCGATCCAGTACGTAGGGGGTGAGCTCAATTCGACCCTCAAAGACTGGGACGAGGCGACCGTCCGCTGGGCCCTCATGTATCCCGACGCGTACGAGGTGGGCCTGCCCAACCAGGGCGTCCAGATCCTCTACGAGATCCTGAACGAGCTGCCCGAGACGCTGGCCGAGCGCACCTACGCGGTCTGGCCTGATCTTGAGGCGCTCATGCGGGAGCACGGCGTGCCGCAGTTCACCGTCGACGCGCACCGCCCGGTGCGGGCGTTCGACGTGCTGGGAGTGTCGTTCTCGACCGAGCTGGGCTACACCAACCTGCTGACCGCGCTCGACCTGGCCGGCATCCCGCTGCACGCCGTCGACCGCGGTGAGGACGACCCGCTCGTGCTGGCGGGCGGCCACGCGGCGTTCAACCCCGAGCCGGTCGCCGACTTCCTCGACGCCGCGGTGCTCGGCGACGGCGAGCAGATCGCCATCGCCATCTCCGAGGTGATCCGTGAGTGGAAGGACGAGGGCCGCCCCGGCGGGCGCGACGAGCTTCTCATGCGTCTCGCCTCGACCGGCGGGGTCTACGTCCCGAAGTTCTACGACGTCGAGTACCACCCCGACGGGCGCATCAAGCGGGTGGCGCCCAACCGGTCGGGCGTGCCGTGGCGGGTGCAGAAGCACACCGTCATGGACCTCGACGAGTGGCCCTACCCCAAGAAGCCGCTGGTCCCGCTGGCCGAGACCGTGCACGAGCGCTTCAGCGTCGAGATCTTCCGCGGCTGCACCCGCGGCTGCCGGTTCTGCCAGGCGGGCATGATCACCCGTCCCGTCCGCGAGCGGTCGATCACGACCATCGGCGACATGGTGGAGGCGGGCGTCCAGGAGTCCGGCTTCAACGAGGTCGGCCTGCTGTCGCTGTCGAGCGCCGACCACTCCGAGATCGCGGCGGTGGCCAAGGGCCTGGCCGACCGCTACGAGGGCACCAACACCAGCCTGTCGCTCCCCTCGACCCGCGTCGACGCGTTCAACATCGACCTGGCCAACGAGTTCTCGCGCAACGGCCGTCGCTCCGGCCTGACGTTCGCGCCCGAGGGCGGGTCCGAGCGCATGCGCAAGGTGATCAACAAGATGGTCACCGAGGAAGACCTGATCCGCACCGTCACCACGGCGTACAGCCAGG
>NZ_JBEZFH010000227.1:0-11812 GCF_040649355.1 Sphaerisporangium sp. NPDC049002
GGGGGAGGTGTCGAAGGCGGTCATCCACCGCACGACGCCGCTGGGCGCGTCCCACCCGGGGTGTCCGGGCCCGCCCTCCGCGGCCCCGGGCCCGGGCACTCCCGTCTTCCCCGGCGTAACGTGACGGCGGCCGGGTCGGTCGGCGAACTCAGTTTGGTCAAGTACCGTTCCGTCTAGGTCAAGTACCGATAATTGATTCCGCCGGCCGACCCGATCCGAAGGGGATCACCGAGTGTTCCTGTCCGTCCTAGATCCCTCGCCCTCGCCGACCCCCACCGGCCTGGCCGATCTCGCCGACCAGGCCGCCAACGCCGTGATGGCGACGTGCGGCGGCACCGGCGGCAGAGACGACGTGCTGTGCGTGACGCTGTCCAACGTGCTCCCCGCGGGCTGGGCGTCACCGGTGGCCTGGGTGATCAGCCTGGTCCTCATCGTGGTGGCCGCCCTCATCGTGCGCGCGATCCTGCACCGGCTGATCGGCCGGGTGATCCGGAGGGCCGCCGACGGGGTGATGCCCGAGCGTCTCCGCGTCAGGACCGTCACGATCTTCGACGGCACCTCGGCCGTGCTCAGCGAGCGCCGCCGCCAGCGGGCCGAGACCCTTGGCTCCGTGCTCAGCAGCCTCATCTCCGTGATCATCTTCGGTACGGCCGTGCTGATGATCCTCGGGCGCTTCGGCATGGACCTCACCCCCGTCCTGACCAGCGTCGGCATCCTCGGCGTGGCCGTGGGCTTCGGCGCCCAGGAGCTCGTCAAGGACTTCATCGCCGGCATGTTCATGCTGATGGAGGACCAGTACGGCGTGGGCGACCTGATCGACACCGGAGCGGCCGTCGGCACCGTCGAGGCCGTCACCCTGCGCATCACCCGCCTGCGGGACGCCGACGGCCGGGTCTGGTACGTCCGCAACGGCACCATCACCCGCATCGGCAACGAGTCGCAGGGCTGGTCCCGGGCTCTGGTGGACGTCCCCGTGGCATACGACGCCGACATCTCGGGCATCCGCGACCTGCTCAAGAAGGTCGCGGAGGACATCTGGGAGGACCCAGAATTCCGGGACGTCGCGATGGTCGAGGAGCCCGAGGTGTACGGCCTGGAGCAGATCTCCGACAAGGCGATGATCTTCAGGATCACCGTGAAGACGGTCCCCGCGCACCAGGCCGAGGTGGCCAGGGAACTGCGCCTGCGGGTCAAGTCGGCGCTCGACCGGGCGGGCGTCGCCCTCGCCGGGGTCTGAGTAGGCTGGGAACGTGTCCGCTACTCCTCCGGAATCCCTGTCCCTCTACGACGCCGTGGGCGGCTCCGAGGCCTTCGAGCGCCTCGTACACCGCTTCTACCAGGGCGTGGCGGAGGATCCCCTGCTGCGCCCGCTCTACCCCGAGGAGGATCTTCACGGGGCCGAGGAACGGCTGCGCATGTTCCTCATCCAGTACTGGGGTGGCCCGAACACCTACGGCCTGCGGCGTGGCCACCCCCGGCTGCGCATGCGGCACGCGCCGTTCGTCATCGGCGAGGCCGAGCGCGACGCGTGGCTGAAGCACATGCGTGACGCCGTCGAGTCGCTGGAGTTGCCCGAGGAGCTGGAGACCAAGCTCTGGACCTACCTGCAGTACGCGGCCCAGAGCCTCGTGAACGCATAAGTCCCCGGATCAGGGGGCAGCCAAGGAAATGTGAATAGCTCCCCTTGGTGGCGTGATGCCGTCGTTTACGAGATCTACGTTCGCAGCTTCGCCGACGCCTCGGGAGACGGCGTCGGCGACCTCCAGGGGATCCGTTCCCGCCTGCCCTACCTAGCGGAGCTGGGCGTGGACGCGGTCTGGCTGACCCCCTTCCAACCCTCCCCCATGGCCGACGGCGGGTACGACGTCGCCGACTACCGTGGCGTCGAGCCGCTCTTCGGCACGCTCGCCGACTTCGACGCTTTGGTCGCCGACGCCGACTCCCACGGCCTTCGGCTGATCGTCGACATCGTTCCCAACCACAGCTCGTCGGCCCATCCGTGGTTCCAGGCGGCCCTGGCCTCTCCGCCGGGCAGCCCCGAGCGCGACCGTTACATCTTCCGGGACGGCGAGGCGCCGCCCAACAACTGGACCTCGGTGTTCAGCGGGCCCGCCTGGAACCGCCTGCCCGACGGTCAGTGGTACCTCCACCTGTTCGCGCCCGAGCAGCCGGACTTCAACTGGCGCAACCCGGAGGTCCACGAGGAATTCCTGGACGTCCTGCGGTTCTGGCTCGACCGGGGCGTCGACGGGTTCCGCATCGACGTCGCGATGGGCCTCTACAAGGATGCCGATCTCGCCGACGTTCCGCCCTCGGGTGAGGGGTTCATGTCCCGGTCGCCCATCTGGAGCCAGCCGGAGGTCCACGAGGTCTACCGCGAGTGGCGGAAGGTCCTCGACTCCTACCCCGGGGACCGCGCCGCCGTGGGAGAGGTGTGGACCGACACCCCCGAGG
This sequence comes from Sphaerisporangium sp. NPDC049002, assembly GCF_040649355.1. Lineage (NCBI taxonomy): Bacteria > Bacillati > Actinomycetota > Actinomycetes > Streptosporangiales > Streptosporangiaceae > Sphaerisporangium > Sphaerisporangium sp. NPDC049002. Next base: position 2,455 of record NZ_JBEZFH010000227.1, read on the forward strand.
ACCTCGCCCTGTACGTCCGGCCCGACGAGCTGCACCAGAGCTTCAACTTCGCCTGGCTGGAGGCCCCGTGGTCCGCGACGGCGTTCCGCAAGATCATCGATGACACGCTGGCCGCCGTCACGGCGCCCACGTGGGTGCTCTCCAACCATGACGTCGTCCGCCACGTCACCCGCTACGGCGAGGGCTCCCTGGATCCGGACGCCGGGCTCGCGCGCGCTCGCGCCGCCCTGCTGACGATGCTCGCGCTGCCCGGATCGGCCTATCTGTACCAGGGAGAGGAACTGGGCCTTCCGGAGGTGAAGGATCTTCCCCCGGAGGCGCGGCAGGACCCGATCTTCAAGCGCTCCAAGGGCGAGCTCCGGGGGCGTGACGGGTGCCGCGTGCCGATCCCGTGGTCCGGCGCCGCCGAGCCGTTCGGGTTCTCCCCGGAGGGCACACGACCCTGGCTTCCCCAGCCCGCGGCGTGGGCGCCGCTGACCGCCGAGCACCAGGCCGGCGACCCCGGCTCCACGCTGTCGTTCTACCGCCGGGCGCTGGCGCTGCGCCGGTCGCTGCGGGGGTCACTGCCCGGCTCCGTCACCTGGCTCGACGCCTCCGGCGACGCGCTCGCCTTCTCACGCGGCGAGCTGGTCTGCGTGATCAACTGCGGCGGGCAGCCCGTACCGCTGCCGCCCCACGGCGGGATCCTGATCTCCAGCGGGGAGCCGGACGAGGTGTCCCTGGCTCCGGACACGGCCGTCTGGCTGCGGGCCGGCTAGCCACTGCCGGGGACGGGCGAATGGGGCGGGCAGGTCGGCGTGCCCGCCCCATCGAGGTTCCCGATCAGTCGCGCGTGAGCTTGCGGTAGGTCACGCGGTGCGGACGTGCCGCGTCGGCCCCGAGCCGATCGATCTTGTTCTTCTCGTAGTCGGCGAAGTTGCCCTCGAACCAGAACCAGTTCGAGCCGCCCTCCCACGCGAGGATGTGAGTGGCGATGCGGTCGAGGAACCACCGGTCGTGCGAGGTGATCACCGCACAACCCGGGAACTCCAGCAGGGCGTTCTCAAGACTGGACAGCGTCTCGGTGTCGAGGTCGTTGGTCGGCTCGTCGAGCAGGAGGACGTTGCCGCCCTGCTTGAGCGTGAGAGCGAGGTTGAGCCGGTTGCGCTCTCCACCGGACAGGACGCCCGCGGGCTTCTGCTGGTCGGGACCCTTGAAGCCGAACGCCGCGATATAGGCCCGGGAGGGCATCTCGACGTGACCGACCTTGATGTGGTCGAGCCCGTCGGAGACGACCTGCCAGACGTTCTTCGCCGGATCGATGTTGCCCCGGCCCTGGTCGACGTACGAGATCTTGACGGTCTCGCCGATCGTGATGTCACCGGTGTCGGGCGTCTCGGCGCTCATGATCATACGGAACAGGGTGGTCTTGCCCACGCCGTTGGGACCGATGATGCCGACGATGCCGTTGCGGGGCAGGTCGAAGGAGAGGTCCTCCATGAGCAGCCGGTCGCCGAACCCCTTGGTGAGGCCGGTGGACCGGATGACCGTGGTGCCGAGACGGGGCCCCGGCGGGATCTGGATCTCTTCGAAGTCGAGCTTGCGGAACTTGTCGGCCTCGGCGGCCATCTCCTCGTAGCGCTGCAGACGCGCCCGGCTCTTGGTCTGGCGGGCCCGCGCGTTGGAGCGCACCCACTCGAGCTCCTCCTCCAGGCGCTTCTTGCGCTTGGCGTCCTTCTGGCCCTCGACCTTGAGACGGGCCGCCTTCTGCTCCAGGTAGGTGGAGTAGTTGCCCTCGTAGGGGTAGCAGCGGCCCCGGTCGAGCTCCAGGATCCACGTCGCCACCCTGTCGAGGAAGTAGCGGTCGTGGGTGACGGCGAGGACGGTGCCGGGGTACTTCTCCAGGTGCTGCTCCAGCCACTGGACGCTCTCGGCGTCGAGGTGGTTGGTGGGCTCGTCGAGCAGCAGGAGGTCGGGCTGCTCCAGCAGCAGCTTGCAGAGCGCCACCCGGCGGCGCTCACCACCCGACAGCTTGGTCACGTCGGCGTCCGGCGGCGGGCAGCGGAGGGCGTCCATCGCCTGTTCGAGCTGGCTGTCGACATCCCACCCGTTGCGGTGGTCGAGCGCGTCCTGCAGCTTGCCCATCTCGGCGAGCAGCTCGTCGCTGTAGTCGGTCGCCATCAGCTCGGCGATCTCTTCGAAGCGGGCGCGCATGGCGAGGGTCTCGGCGACCCCCTCCTGGACGTTGCCGAGCACGGTCTTGGACTCGTTGAGCGGGGGCTCCTGCTGCAGCATGCCGACCGTGAAGCCGGGCATGAGCCGGGCGTCACCGTTGGACGGCTGCTCCAGGCCGGCCATCATCTTGAGAAGCGTTGACTTACCAGTGCCATTGGGGCCCAGCACACCAATCTTGGCTCCGGGCAGGAAATGCAGCGTGACGTCGTCGAGGACGACCTTGTCGCCATGCGCCTTGCGCACGCGCTGCATCGTATAGATGTACTCGGGCATGCTCCTAAGACTAGGGGATAGCGCCGTCGGAGTTGTCCGCTCGCGCACGAGGGCCGGGCACCGGAGCGACCGGGAGGCAGATGCGGTCGCGGCCGAGCTCCTTGGCACGGTAGAGAGCCAGGTCGGCCGCGGCGAGCAACTCGATCAGGTCGTCACCGTGAACGCTCATGATCGCGACTCCGGCGGAGATCGTCACCGTGATCATCGCCTCGTCCACGGGGATGGCCATGCGGCCGACGCGGGAGCGCAGGCGCTCGGCGACCCGGCGAGCCTCGGTGACGTCGGCGCGCGGCAGCAGCACCACGAACTCCTCGCCCCCGAACCTGCCGACGACGTCGTAGTCACGGAGCTGGCTGCGGAGGGCGGTGGCGACACCCGCCAGGACCTGGTCGCCGACCAGGTGGCCGTAGGTGTCGTTGACCCGCTTGAAGTGGTCGATGTCGACGATCAGGAGGGCCAGGGTCTCCCCCGTGCGACGAGCCCGGACGATCTCGGTGTCGGCCTCCCGCTGCCATGCCGTGGCGTTGAGCAACCCGGTCTTGGCGTCGGTGCGGGCGGCGGCCTTGAGCTGGGCGTGGAGCAGACTGCGCTGAAGGAGCACCACCGGCGGGAGCGTCAGCACCAGCAGTACGGGGCTGAGCCCGCACGCGATGGCGACCAGCACACCGAGGCACAGCTCGACGACGTCGAGGAGGACCCTCTCTCGGTCCCACAGGACGTCGCGCCAGCGGGTGTCGGGGTCGGCCATGTGGAGCGCGACGGCGATCAAGGCGGTGTTGAGCACGGTGAACAGCACCGCGCACCCCACGGCGAGCGCCATCGGTCCGCCCGACCCGAACGACCGGCCCGTCGGATCTCGCACGAGCGAGTGGAAGATCACGGAGGCGGCGCCGGCCGCGAGACCGATCGCCGCCGCGCTGAACACGCGCCTGTAGACCACCGTCGCCCTGACCCGGATCTGCAGCAGGAACTGCAGGGGCAGGGGTGCCAGCAGGGCGTAGACCGGCGGAAGCAGTAAGGCGACCGGGAGCCACCACGCGGAGAGCAGGTCGCGGGACACACCGGCCGGCATGCCGAGACGACGGGTCGCCTCGATGCAGACCGCTCCACATGCCATCAGCGCCACGAACGTCAGGAGCTCCGACCAGCGGAACTCGGTCTGCGTGGCGAGGAAGCCCGCCGCGGAGAGGGCGAGCCCCACGGTGGCGCACAGATAGACGACCAGGACGGCGGGCTGTGCCAGCAACGGCCAGCGGTCGGCTAGTGAGAGCATGCCGCCGCGTGGCTCGACCGAGATTTCACCGGACGCTGTCATCACATCCCCCAACGCACGCTTCCATCGGGACGGGTTCGCTGTCTCGACTCTACGTCTCACGATGTGTAACACAATAGTCGCGGAGTGTGCGGCTCGCGATGGGAACCGCTACGTTGTGCTCTGCGGCCATCTCCGTCCGTTGGCCATGACGTGACCGCTCCCTGTTGAGCGGCCCCCTGCGGAAAGGAGCAGCCATGGTGCGAGGCATCATCTGGACCTGATTCGGACGCACGGACACCTAATTCAAGGCGTCCGCATTCAAGGGGTCCTTATAAGCGTCCGCATTCCAAGGCGTCCTTGTTCAAGCGTCCGCCTTCCAAGGCGTCCGCGTGCTAGCTCGACCCACCTCAGACACCGCAGGTCGACCTCTCCGGCACGAGCCTTGGCCCACCCGACGCGCATCACAACCACCCGCCCCACCCCACCCGGCCCCCCGCCCCACCCCCCACCCGGCCCCACGCGCCGCCTCCCGCCACCCCACCCGACCAACGGGGCGCCATCCCACCAGGCCCACTCCGCCCCACGCCGCCGCCCTACCCGGCCCCACGCGCCGCCATCCCACTTGACGACCCGGCCCACGCGCCACCGCCCACCTGGCCCAACGCGGTGCAACCCACGCCGCCCGGCCCAAGGCGCCACCCGCCCCGCCCGGCTCGGGGGTCGGACCCGATTGCGCGACCACCCGACGCAGACCAGGCTTCATAGGCTCACGCGTCCAACCGTCGAACGCGGGCCAAAGACGCGTAAGCCGACGTGCTGGATCACCGCGCCTCGAACCAGTGCCTCAATGGATCAAGGCCTCCGGCTGCCGGGTAGGTGGTGGGTGCGTCGGCCGCGCTGTGCGTGGAGGGCGCAGCCGACGCGTCTCGTGGCATGGGAGCTCAGGCGGCGAGACGTCCGACGGCCTCGCCATCGGCCCACGGCTCCGTGTCGGCCGGATCTTCCGCCACGTCGCCCCCGCTCTCCCCGCGGGTGAGCGGGGAATCACCGCCCTCAGCTGATCCGCTGAGCGAGAGATCGACTTCGTCTGCCCCCGTGAGGGCCGACCCCGAGCCGTCGGCCTCGCTGATCGGGCCGACGAGCTCCCAATCTCGGGTGCTGGAGGCGAGTCGCTCTCGCGCGACGTTGTCGAAAGCGGGTGTCGAGGGTCCGCGCTGGGCCTTCTCGAAGCGGCTGACGCCACGCCTCAGGTCGTGCCCGACCGATGTGGCCTCGACCTCGGCGAGGAACCGGCGCTCGCCGTCACGCTCGTACGACCGGATGCGCAGCTTGCCGTGGACGACGATCGGCTGCCCGATCTTGATCGACTGGGCGACGTTTTCGGCCAGGACCCGATAGCACCGGACGGCGTAGAAGGTGGTCTCGCCGTCGTGCCATGACTGGGACGCCTTGTCGAACACGCGTCGCGTCGAGGCGAGCCGCAGCGATGTGACACGGGTGCCGTCATCGAAGTGGTACTGCCGGGGGTCGGCGGCGACGTTGCCGTTCAGCGTGATGTAGATGTCGTTCATCGTGCCTCCCATGGCGGGCCGGCGGACGGTCTCCGCCGACATGGAAGTCAGCTTGTCGGTCCAGTGCCCCGCCATGACCGCCGAGCGGCGTTCTGTGGACTTCCCGCCCCGCCGCACGGCCGCCCTGTGGAAAACCCGGCTGCGGCCGGTGCCCCGCTGTCGTGGTCCTGGCACCGATGGGTCGTACCGGTTGAGGTCAGGGGCGTGGGTTAGCGGCGGCCGGCGGTGAGGGCGGCGAAGAAGTCGTTGTAGCGCCTGAGCTCCTGCTCCACCGGCTTGATGACCATGTCCTTGGACACCGCGGAGATCCGCCGGCGCATCTCCCGTTCGAGATGGTCGCGTTCCTTGCCGGCGCCCAGCACCACGAAGTTGCGACTGGAGATGGCAGAAAGCAGGCCCAGCCCGAGCACGCTGACCATCATCAACCCCAGCCACGGCAGGGCCGAGACGTCACCCAGCAGGTCGGAAGGCTCGCGGCCGACCTTGAAGACCCCGTACAGCAGGATCGCCCCCGCCCAGCCGACTCCTGCGGCGAACAGCACGACCAGGAGGTACTGCCAGATCTTCAGCAGCCACCACCATCCGGGCACCCGGTCGAGGCGCGGGGCGATCTCGCTCAGCTCTCCAGAAATGACCTGGGGCAGCTTGTTCAGCTGGGAACGCGCGGCGTCGCGGACGCCGTTCCGCCAGGCCTCCGGCATCCCGGAGCTCAGCCCGTCGGCCAGCGTCTGAACGGCGTTCTCCACCTCGGCGGGCTGGGCGCTGACCGATGCCGCGGTCACGGCCTTGATCTCGTCACGCACGTTGCCGAGGCGAAGGCTGTTCATGGGGTCGGGCCGCAGCCGTGAGGCCCATCGGGCGTACGGCCAGCCCACCCAGTCGACGGAGCGCACACCGTAGACGTTCTCCATCGCCTCCCCCACGGCCGGTACGCCGACCGCGTCGCACAGGGAGTCGGTGAGCCCTTCCTGCCTGGCGAGGTCGACGGTGGGCTGCACCGCCATGGCCTCGGGCGCGGGCATCACCTTGGTCAGCTTGACCATGATGCGGTCGAGATCGGCCTCCAGACGCCGCACGGCGGCCCGCCGGTTGGAGACGGACTCGGCCAGCACGCTCTTGAGGCTGTTCACGCCCCTGCCCGTGGTCGCCGAGGTTGGGACGATGCGCGGGTGCTGGACGCCCTCCCGCTTCAGCAGGTCGGACAGGTCGACGACGCACTCGGCCAGCTCCTCGGGGGCGAGCCGGTCGGCCTGGTTGAGCGCGAACACGGTGATCGCCTCGTGCCCGGCCAGTTCCGCGACATACTTGTTGTGCGTGGCCGCGTCGGCGTACTTCTGGGGGTCGAGCACCCACACGATCAGGTCGGCCACCTGGATCAGCCGGTCGGCCTCGTGGTCGGTGATGGCCCTGATCGAGTCGTGGTCGGGCAGGTCGAGCAGGATCAGGCCGTGGAGCTGGCTCTCTCCCCTATCCAGGGCGCTGGCACGGGCGAAGCGGTGCCGCCACTGGATCTGGAGCCAGTCGAGGAGCGGCCCGGCGCCGTCCAGCCCCCAGACGCACGCGTGGGTGCGCGCGGTCGTCGGCCGGCGTACGCCCGTAGGAGACAGCTCAAGCCCGGAGATGCGGTTGAACAGGGAGGACTTGCCGCTCCCCGTGCCGCCGGCGAGGGCGACCACGGTGTGGTCGCCGGAGAGCTTGAGACGGTCGCCCGCGCGGAGCAGCAGCTGCCCGGCCTCGGCGATCAACGCGGGGTCGACCCTTCCGGGGCCGAGCTCCACGAGCCTCGCGAGTGCCGAGAGCCGGTGGCCCAACTCGTTCCGCGTGTCCGTCGTCCCGGCACGCACGGCGCTGACACTCATCGGGCGACCTCAAGGTTGTACGTTGCCTGGTAGAGCCGCTTGGCGGCGGCCTCGTCGGGGATCCCCGCCTCGTCGAGCACCTGGACGTATCGCAGCGTCTCCTCGTCGAAGAGCACGCTGATGCGGGCTCGCAGGTCGCTGCGCGCCCTGGTGCCGATGCCGCGCAGCGACTCGGCGCCGAGAACCCCTCGCAGCAGGCGCTCGGGAAGGGTGCCCGTGCCGGAGGAGGTCGCGACGTCAGAGCTTCCGTAGCCGAGCAGCCCGATCATGAAGACCAGCGAGAGCGACTCCTCGTCGAAGGCGACCAGCTTGGCCACCGACCGCTTGGTGACGCCGCCCGAATGGATCAGCGCCACGACGTGTTCCTGCCAGGCTCCGATCGTACGGCCGACCCGGCGCACGAACTCGTCCGATGGGCGCCCGAGGCCGGGAGCGGCGGCGAGGCGGTCGCCGACGCCGTCGCGCTGGCGCCACCTGACGACGACCTCCTCGGCGGCCCGCTGCCCCGCGGAGACGATCACGGATTCGAGCCCGGAGCGGAGCGCCGACTTGAAGGCGCGCAGCCGCGCCGGAGCCTGCTGGCTCGTCTTGGTGGCCATGCGGCCGGGGCGGCGCAGGTGCAGGGTCTTCATCAGGTCGCCGGAGCCCGCGAAGTCCTGCCAGCGGGCGAGAACCTCACCGCGCAGCAGCGATCCGTCGGTCGTGGCCTCGTCGATCTCCGCCAGCGCGCCCATGTAAGCGGCGTCCACGTCGGTCCGGAGTTCCGCCCGGAAGGCGACCTGGGCCTCCAGGTGCCGTGCCAGAGCGGGGACGCGGCCGCGGAAGCTGTTCAGGACGCCGTCGAGGGTCGCCTGGATGGCCTGCGAGCGCCGCTGGTCGTCGACCGAAAACTCGGTCAGCCACATGCGCAGGTCGGCGACCTCCTCCTCGGGAAGGCGCCCCGCGGTCACCGTCGCCTCGTTGATGACGAACCGCTCGACGTCGCCGAGACCGTACTCCTGGAGCATCCGGGAGAAGTGCTTGTCGATCACTTCTCGGGATCTCACCGGCACGCGCGAGAGCACGATGGCCAGGCGGGCGCCGCGTTCCTTGGCGAGGCGCAGCAGGCTCCACGCGGGAGCGTCGGCGTAGCGGGTCGCGGTGGTGACGAACACCCACAGGTCGGCGGCGTCGAGCATGCGGTGGGCGACCTCGTGGTGGGTCTCCACCACCGAGTCGATGTCCGGGGTGTCGAGCAGGGCCACACCCTGGGGAAGCCGCTCGGTCGAGGCGAGCACGAGCGTGTCGAGAGACCCGTCGGTGGCCGGCCTGTCGACGCGGATCATGCCGCCGAGCACGTCGCCCTTGGCGAACCACTCGCGGTCGTCGGGGTGGCAGGCCAGTACGGGCGTGCCTGTGGTGGGACGGCGCACTCCCGTGGAGCTGACCTTCGCGGCGGCGAGGGTGTTGACCAGGGTCGACTTGCCCGCCCCCGTGGAGCCGACGACGGCGATCAGAGCGGGCGCGGTGCTCATGTGCACGCGCGGGATCACGTAGTCCTCGATCTGCGCGAGGATCTCGACCTGGGCCTTGCGCGCCTCCTCGACCCCGGGCACGTCGAGGCCGAGCCGCAGCCCGGTGACGCTGTCCCTCAGGCCGGAGAGCGCGGACGTCAGAGCTCGCGAGACGGGCTTGGGCAGCGGCACCTCCCGCACGCGCTCCGACACCTGGAAGCCGTCGTCGTCTTCGTCGTCTTCGCCGTCTTCGCCGCCTTCGTTGCCGTTAGCGGTGTCACTGCTGTTACTGCTGTCATGGCGCTCACTGCCGTCAGCGCCGTCGCCGTCATGGAGCTCGTCCCCGTCGTTGCCCTCATCGGAGCCGTCTGCGTCGGCCGCCTGGACGGACCCGGCAGGCTCCCACACACCGCGCGACCCGGTCCCGGTGTCGCCGTGGCTCGCTCGCGCCTCAGTGTGGGCGCTCTGCGGCCGTGTCTCCCTGAACGGGTCGAAGGGGACGTCTTCTGGGACGGGCAGGACGTCCTCGGCGTCGGCCGAGACGTCCTCAAGGTCGGCGGAGACGTCCTCCTGACCGGGTGAGACGTCTTCAGTATCGGCTGAGACGTCCCGCTGTACGGCTGAGACGTCCTCGGGACCAGCGGAAAGGCCCTCCGGGACGGACGGGCACGGGCCGCGAGGTCCAGCGATTGG
>NZ_JBEZFH010000228.1:0-11734 GCF_040649355.1 Sphaerisporangium sp. NPDC049002
CGAAGACCAGGTAGCGCAGGAGCGCGGCGATGGGGTTGCCCTCGGACCAGGGGAAGTAGACGTGCGGGCCCGATCACCATCGGACCCGGAAGAGAACCAGGACCGGTGGCTGTTCGTGTGCGGAGCCGACGGGGTGACCAGCGCCCGGACGGTCGTGTCTCCACGACCCCGAGCGCTCCGCACCGGTCACCCCGCCGGTTCCGAAGAGCCGCGGTGGACACGGGTGGACACGATGACTGCGCTGCACCATGTCCGGTACTCGTGCCTTACTCGCTCACCGCGGCCAGCACTCGGGCGACCTTGGTCGCCGCTCCCGCCGGATCGTCGACCTGGTGCATGCGCTCGCCCCATGACCACCAGTAGTAGGCGGGGGTCGCCTGCGGCCGGCACGTGACGTTCTCGGCGAGGCTGGTGGCATTCGGGTTGATCACGCGGACGAACACCCGCCCTGACTGTGTGTGCACCACCCGGGCGAGCAGCCCCCGAGCGTCGAGCTCGTTGACCAGTCGTTCCAAGTGTTGGAAGCCGTCGTCCACTTCGAGCCTTCCTCTAGTCCGATTCGGCGGCGATGATGCCGGTGAATCGGGGCTGGTTGGCCAAATCTGACTCACCTCGGCCGACGCGGTCAACGAACGTCAGGGGTCTTCCGGGTAAGCGGATATTTCAAGTGGGTTGAAAGAACGCCCCCGGCGGGGGACGATTCTATGCCAGCAGCTCCAATAGTCCATTCACGTCTCGTCTTAACTGGTCCATCATTCTCAATAGACGTAGCGTAGCGCGAGCGCCATGCTACGTCGGCGCAGGTGGGACCGGTCGGAACATGACCAGGACGAGCCGCTGGCCACGAGAGAGGGTCCGGTATGTCCGGCAGACAGCACAAGGAAACGGAGTTAGCTCGGCGAACCCGGGCGCGTGGCCTGGCGGTTGGGCGGAGTACTCCCCGAATCGCCGAAGAGATTTTTGAAGAGTGTACTCCGCATTTCGGGACAACTCGAATCAAATCTCACCGTCTCGCCCATGGCATCGCCCTTGCTGACGTCATCGAACAGGTGCGCGCCTTGTTCGAGCGAGACGGCAAACCGGCACCCGGTATCGGGGAAACGCTTTTGAGCGCTTACGAGAGCGGACTGAAGCGTCCCGGCCCCGAGTACCTCCACTACCTGTGTTCCGTCTACCGGGTCGAACCGCCCGCCCTCGGATACGACGGCCCGTGCATCTGTGGCCACGGCCACCGGATGCCGGGTGTCGTGCGGGGCGGCCTCCAAGAGGTCAAAGCCGACAATTCCCCCGAGTCGCGCGAGCTGTGGATCAAGCCGCCCAGCGACCCCTCTGTGGACGGGGGTGAGGAGGAGGACGAGAACGTGTTACGTAGGACGCTGCTGCAACTGATCGCGGGTAACACCGTGATGCTGAACGAGTCGGTGCTCGGTGCCGCCGACAGCATCCGAAGGCGCATGGACGAGACCCTGGTGTCGACCACTGTTTCCCCCGCCATGCTCGATCACTGGGAAGAGGCCGCGGCCTCTTTCGGCCGGCAGTACATGAACACCCCGCCGTTGCGGCAACTGTGCGACGTGCTCCTGGAGTTCAGCACGGTCCGCCAGGCGATGGAGCGCCACCAGCCGATGGATCTCCAGGAGCGCCTCTGCGCGCTCGCCGCCCGGCTCTCGGGGCTCGCCGGGATCATCATGATCGATCTCGGTGACCAGCGGATGGCCCGCTCGTTCTTCCGCACGTCCCGCTCCGCCGCCGACGAGACCGGCGACCGCGCGCTGCGTGCCTGGGTCACGGCCCGCGAGGCCCTCGTGCCCCTGTTCTACGGCGACCCGCGCGAGGCCCTGAACCTCGCGAAGAAGAGCCGCGACATGGCCGGGCAGACGCCGTGCGCGGCCAAGGCCATGGCCCCGGTCGTGGAGGCCCGCGCGCTTTCCATGCTCGCGAACTCCGGGGGCAAGAAGGACGTGGTCGACCAGGCCAAGCGGGCGCTGTCACGGGCGCGGGCCGCGTTCGCCCAGATGACCCCCGCCCAGCAGGAGGACACGGTCTTCGGCTACACCGAGCGCCAGCTCTACTTCCACCAGGGCGACGCGCTCACCCGGCTCGGTCAGACCATCGAGGCCGACCTGATCCTCGAACAGGCGCTGGAGAAGTACGAAGGCGACCTGCTCGACCAGACGCTCATCCGGTTCGACCAGGCCCAGTGCAGGCTGCTGGAGGGCGACGGCGACGAGGCGCTGCGCATGGGCCTTGAAGCGGTGAGGCAGGTCGGAGGGGATTTCCGCACGGACATCATCACGCGCCGCGCAGACGCCCTGGTCAAGGCGATCCAGGCGAAATGCGGCGACATCACCGGTCTCCAGGAGTTCACGAAGCTCCTGGCCAAGCCGGCCTCCTCGGTTCCTGACCCGGGGGCCGATGCATGACGCTCCTGCTCAGGCGGTATCGCTGGTCGGATCGGGAAGCCGTCTGGGAGCTGCACCGCACGTGCCTCGCGCAGGTCGGTATCACCGACGGCGACGGGGTCTACTACGAGGACGACATCCCGCGGATCAACCAGATCTACCTCGCCGACCGGGGGGAGTTCCTGGTCGGCGAGGTAGAGGGTTCCGGCATCGTGGCCATGGGCGGGTTACGGCGCGTCGACGACGAGACGGCCGAGATGTGCCGCCTGAGGGTCCATCCGGACTTCCAGCGGCGGGGGTTCGGCACCTTGATCATCGATGCCCTTGAGGCGGCCGCGACCAAACTCGGCTACCGCGGGCTGCGCGGGGACACGACCCTGGCGCAGGGCGCCGCTCTGGAGCTCTATCGCAAGTACGGCTGGCGCGAAGTACGCAGGGAGGACAGAGGGGGGCTTGTCGTTGTTTACGGGGAGAAACAGCTAGTCAACCAACCATCGTCGCAACTCCTCCGTTAGGTCCTAAATTTCCCCGCTATGTGGTGCAATCGACGTTTGACGCTTGCGGTTTATCGATTTGTCCGAATAATAAGGTCTTTGTAGCTGAAGACCTGAGGAGGCAAAGCGATGAAGAAGATCATCGTCCGCAAGCCTGGCGTGGTACACCTGACCGGTACCGCGAGTGCGATCCACAAGGGGTGAGTGTCCGCCCTGACCACCTTTGGGTCTATGGAGGGCGTTCGGAGGACCGCCTGAACGTCCTCGCCGGGCTGGGCCTTGCCTCCTGGCCGGCTCCCGTCTTCGACGCTCACCGTCGACTCCGGGGGCCGTACACCTTCGGTGGAGCCCTTCTGTGCGCCCTGGTCCCCGAGGCGTTGAAGCGCTCCCCTGACGTCGTCGCGGAGCACGACATCGAGATCAGATCGGCGGCACCCGATCTTCGCGATCGGGTGCCCGCCCGCCGCGAAACCCTCGACGCCCGTCTTTCCGAGGACGAGCGCATCCTCGTGCCCGCGCCCCGCCGCACTCTGCGGATTGCCAATGGAATCACCGAATTCGTCCGTGACTGCGGGGTGGCGCCCGGTGCTGTCGCCGTCGACAACGTTGATGAGGCCGACGAGACCGATCGCGAACTCCTCGCCACGCTTCTCCGCCGTTTCGACCCCTCGGGTTTGACAATTGTGGTGCTCTCCAGTAAAGCGCCATCTGATTCCTTTCGTGGCCGGATTCTAAAGGCCGAATTATCGACTTCGGGAGAACCGGAAAACCTGACGTCCCGTTATGTCGCTTCCGACGGCACCCTCGACGACCCTCAGGCGCTCGCCGCGTACCACGAGTTGCCCCCCGCGGAGCGGGCCCGGCTGCACGACCTGCGGGCCGGAGAGCTGGCCGCCACGGGGGAGGCGCACTGGTCGTTCGGCGCCATCCCCTACCACCGGGAGCACGGAAGCGACCCTTCGGGCGCCGGTGTCGAAGCGCTCTGGACCGCGCTCGACCACTGCATGCGGGAGGGGTTCTTGGAGGCGGCGGCCGACTTCGGCCTGCGCGGCCTGCGCCTGGCCGCTCCTGACGCGCGCCGATGGTGGAACCTCATCCAGGGCACGGCGACGGCTCTGGCCGGGCTGGGGCGCAGGGACGAGGCCCGTGAGCTGTACGAGCGGGCCCGGCGCACCAGCGTGGACGCGGAGGTCCACTCGGCCTCGGCGTACGGGACGGCCATGCTGGACGCGCGCCACCCGGATCCCGCCAGGCGCGACCTCGGTCGGGCCCAGGGCTGGATCAACGAGGCCATCGCCATCTCCGGCCTGCTGCCCGACCGTTCCGTCCGCGCCTTTAAGCTGGGCTTCGACCTCAACGGCAAAGCACTCATCGAGATGCGCGGCGGACACGCCGACAGGGCGCTCACCCTTGTGGAGTCGGCGATCGAGCTCGCGGACGCCGACCTTCCGCCGGGGCGGCACCTGATCCACCGCATGGTCCTGCGGGCGAACCGCGCGCAGCTCCTCGGAGTGCTCGGACATCCCGGGGAGGCGCTGGCCGACCTGAACGCCGCCATCGCGATCGACCCGACCTATCCCGACTACCACCTGGACCGGGGCAACCTGCTCTTCCAGATGGGACGGCCGGACGCGGCGCTCGCCGACTACGAGATGGCGCTGCGGCTGAGCCCCCCGCTCCCCGAGGGGCACTACAACCGCGCCCAGCTCCTGCTCGCCATGGGGGACCTCGAAGCGGCCAAGGCCGACCTCGACCGCGTGCTGGAGCTCGATCCGGGCTACCTGGACGCCTACATCAACCGGGCCGGCCTGCTCGTGCAGTTCGGCCTCGACGAGCAGGCCCGGGCAGACGTGGACGCGGGCCTGGCCCTCGCCCCCGGCAACCCTCACCTGTCGTGCCTGCTCGGCCAGCTGGAGACCTCCGCGGGGCGCTACGAGGAGGCGAGGGCCGCGTTCGAGGTGGCGATCTCCGGGGCCCCCGGCCTCGCGCCGGCCTGGGCCAGCCGCGCGAGCCTGAGGTACGAGAAGGGCGACCTCCAGGGAGCCGTGGCGGACCTCACGCACGCGATAGAGCTGGAGGAGGACGCGGCCCTCTACTTCAACCGGGCGACCGCGCTCAGGGGCCTCGGCAGGCTCACCGAGGCCCTGGACGACCTCAACCGCGCCCATGCCCTTGATCCCGAGGACCCGGACGTCGTCAAGGCCCTCCACGAGGCAACCTGAGCTCACTCCTGGAGAAGTAGGGCGATCACCTCGATCATCGCGGGCGGCTCGACCGGGTCGGGAAGTGACGCCAGCTCGGCCGGGGACAGCCACGCGTGACCGAGGTAGGTGTCCCGCTCCTCGCCGGTGAGCGTCGCGGGGACGACCTCGGGGGTCCCGGCGAAGCGGGCGAGGTAGAACGGCTCGACCTTCACGTAGTGGACGCCGAGCCAGTGGTAGTCCCGCTCGACCGGCACCCACATGTCGATCACCGCCTCGCCGGGCAGGCCGGTCTCCTCGTACAGCTCCCGGCGCGCGGCAGAAAGCGGGGTCTCGCCGGGGTCGAGGCCGCCGCCCGGCGGCTCCCAGAAGACCCTGCCGCTGACGAGATCGCGCCAGTGCATGAGAAGGATCCGGCCCTGGCCGTCCACGCAGACCACCCGGGCGGCGGGCCGGTCACTGATCGTCGTCACCGGCAGGCCTACGCCTCGGGCTCACCGGGTTTCTTCGGGGGCTCGGGGGGCTCGGGGGGCTCCGGGCTGAGGGAGGCGTCGGGCTCGTCGAAGCCTTCCGGCCAGGTGTTGGCGCCGACGATCCGCCAGAACTCGTCGGGGCGGCGAGCGGCCTGGCGCATGCTCTGTTCCTGCAGTTCGGCGGCGATGACGCGCTGCTCCTCGTAGGCGCCCTTCATCGCGTCGAGCCACTCCACCGGGTCGATCCCCGCCTCCTCGGCCGACCTGAGCGCCATGTCGGCGTACTGCTCCGGCGTGGCGTTGAACCTCCAGCCGGTCAGCTCCGTCAGCTGCTCGTCGGTGAGCTCGCCGCGCTGCCAGGCGATCGCCTCCGCCAGGTGCTCCGCCACGAAGACGGCGTTGACGTACCCAGGGAGCATCGCGGCGAGCGCGACCGCCGCTCGCTTCTCCTCCGGTGACAATGTGTCCCACTTGAGCACCCGCCGGCTCCTCTCCGCTCGTCCGGGCGCCACTGTACTTCCCGTGCTCGTACGTCCCGTCGGAGCACCGCCGTGGGGGATGGTGGTCAGTCGGAGACCACGAGATCGGTCAGGTCCACATGCTGGGAGAGCTCGGTGACATCCGTGTAGTAGGCCACGTACTCGTGCCCTCTGCGCACCCGCAGCCAGGGTTGGTTGCCGAGGACGAGCGCCTCGACCTCAAATCCTCTGCTGTCCACCCATTTCACGTCATAGAGGCTATGAAGCGGCAGGTCAACAGGGGGCAACAGGCGCAAAAGCATTGCGTCTTCGTACCGTCGTGCGACCGTAATGCGTCGCCGGACGATCACGTCCACCCGGTGATCACGCCACGGGGACGGCCCCGGCGCCCGGGCGGCAGCGAAGTGGCCCGCCCAACCTGGGGAAGGAGGGATCGCGAGGACGCCAGGGAGCGGTAACCTGCCTCAACGCGAGCGAAGGGGTGAGTAGTCGGTGAGTTCCGAATACGTGCTGACCTTGTCCTGCCCGGACAGGCCGGGCGTGGTCGCGGCCGTCTCCGGCCTGCTGGCCGCACGGGGCTGCAACATCACCGAGAGCCAGCAGTTCGGCGACGCGGTCGAGGGGCGCTTCTTCATGCGCGTGCAGTTCACCGCCGCCCTCCCCGAGGACGAGCTTCGCGCGGCCCTCACCGCGCTCGCCCCCGAGTTCGCCATGGAGCTCCGGCTGCACGACCTCGCCGTCAGGCCGAGGGTGCTCGTGATGGTGAGCAAGCTCGGCCACTGCCTCAACGATCTCCTCTACCGGATGCGCTCGGGGCTGCTGGAGATCGACATCGTGGCCGTCGTCTCCAACCACCCCGACCTGCGACCCCTCACCCAGTCGTACGGCATCGACTACCACCACCTGCCGGTGGCGCAGGAGACCAAGCCCCGTCAGGAGGCCGAGGTCCTCACGCTGGTGGAGCACTATCGCGCCGACCTGGTGGTGCTGGCCCGCTACATGCAGGTGCTCTCGGAAGATCTGTGCTCCAAGCTGTCCGGCAAGGTGATCAACATCCACCACTCGTTCCTGCCGTCCTTCAAGGGCGCCAAGCCGTACCACCAGGCGCACTCACGCGGCGTGAAGCTGATCGGCGCGACCGCGCACTATGTCACGGCCGACCTCGACGAGGGCCCGATCATCGAGCAGGAGGTGGCCAGGGTGAACCACACCCACTCTCCCGAGGACCTGGCCGCCATGGGCCGCGACGTGGAGCGTCTGGCGCTGTCCAGGGCCGTGCGATGGCACGCCGAGCAGCGCGTGCTGCTCGACGGCCACAAGACGGTCGTCTTCCCCCGCTAGGCCGCCGGAGCCGGGCCGCCGGTCCCTGAGGCCAAGTCCGTCATGCCCTTGCTGCGCGATCTCAGCGGGGTGTGGGGGTTCAGTCGGCGAGGCCGGTGTGCCGGGCGAGGAACGCGAGCTGGTCGGCCATGAGCTCGACCGAGCGGCTGACCGCGCGGGCCCCGTGGCCGACCTCGCTCTCGTTGCGCAGCAGGATGGGCCGGTCGTCGGCCGCCTGCGCGTGCTGGAGCGCGGCGCACATCTTCCATGCGTGCAAAGGATGCACCCGGGTGTCGGAGCCGAAGACCATGAACAGCGTCGCGGGGTACTCGACGCCCTCGCGGACGTGGTGGTACGGGGAGTAGTCCCACAGCCAGGCGAACTCCTCGGGAACGTCGGCCGAGCCGTACTCGACGTTCCAGGTGGCGCCGAGGCCGTACTTCTCGTACCGGATCATGTCGAGGAGCGGCGCCGAGCAGGCCACCGCGGCGTACAGCTCGGGCCGCTGGGTGAGGGCGGCCCCGACCAGCAGGCCGCCGTTCGACCCTCCGGAGATCGCGAGCTGGGCGGGCGTGGTGACGCCGGTGGAGATCAGGTGCTCGGCCGCGGCGTGCAGGTCGTCGAAGACGTTCTGCTTGCCGGCGAGCATGCCCGCCCGGTGCCACTCCTCGCCCTGCTCGCCGCCGCCGCGCAGCTGCGCGACCGCGTAGACACCGCCGGCCTCCACCCACGAAAGGATCGCGGAGGAGAACCCCGGGGTCATGGACACGCCGAAGCCGCCGTAGCCGTAAAGGATCGTCGGCCGGGGGCCGGTGCCCGGACGGGACACCACGATCATGTGGACCTCGGTGCCGTCGGCGGAGCGATAGACGACCTGCTCGGTGTTCACCTCGGGGACCTCGACGGCGCCGGGCGAGGCCGCCCAGAGCGTGGTCTCGCCGGTGCGGGCGTCGTAGCGCTGGATGCTCGCCGGGGTGGTGTTGTCGGTGTAGCCGAACCAGGCCTCGTGGCCGCCCTCGGGCCGCTCGGTGATGCCGCCGATCGTGCCGAGCCCGGGGGTCGGCACCTCGCCGATCTTCTCTCCGCTGGCCAGGTCGTGGACGGAGATCTCGCTGATGGCGTGCCGTGTCCAGCCCACGAGCATCACGGGCCGGTCGAGGTCGTCGAGGATCGCGAAGTCGGACAGCACCGCCTCGGGGTCCTCGGGGATGAGGTCGCGCCAGCCGTCGTACCCGGGGTGGTCGGGGGAGGCGACGCAGACGCGGGCGCGCGGGGCGTCGCGGTCGGTGAAGACGTACAGCCGCCCGTCACGGCCGAACAGGAGCCCGGTCTGAGCGTCCACATCCTCCTGGACGGTGACCAGCCGCGGGGCCTCAAGGGAGGAGGCGGACAGATCGGCGATCCACAGGTCGTTGCGCGGAGCCGTGCCGCGGGAGGCGGAGATCGTGAGCCACCGGCCGTCCTTGGAGACCGAGACGCCGTAGTAGTTGGTCTTCTCCAGCCCCTCGCCGAAGACCATGACGTCCTGCTCGGCGGGCGCGCCGACGCGGTGGAGGTAGACGCGGCGGTGGTACTGGTCTTCGCCGTCGGGCACCTCGCTCGCGGGGAGCCTGCGCACGTAGTAGAACGCCTCGCCGCCGGGCAGCCAGGCGATGGGGGAGTAGCGGCACCGGTCGATCGGACCGTCGAGCCGCTCGCCGCTCACGACGTCGATCACGTGGAGCTGGGACTCCTCGTCGCCGCCCACCGAGATCTGGTAGGCGAGCTGACGGCCCTCCTTGTCGGGCTGCCAGGAGTCGATGGTGGTCAGCCCTGAGGAGTCCATGCCCATGGGGTCGAGGAGCACCTGCTCTACACCGTCGGCACCGACGGTGTAGAGCACGGCGTGCTCCTGGTCGGGGGTGCGGCGCATGAAGAAGTGCCGGTCTCCCCGCCACGCCGGAGCGCCGACCGTGCCCGAGCGCACCAGCTCGGCGATGCGGGCGTGGAAGCCCTCTCGCACCTGTGACGCGGCCATCGCCTTGGTGAACAGCTCGCCCTGCGCGTCGAGCCATTCCTTCACCGCGGGCTGCTCGGAGTCTTCCAGCCAGCGGTACGGGTCGGGCACCGGCGTGCCGTGGTAGTCGTCCACCACGTCGTCGCGGCGTGCGTTCGGGTAAGGCTCTCGCGTCATGTAGGCGAGCTTATGGCACCCCCGTTACCCGTCGTGGTACATCGTTTTGGGAAGCCCTTCGCTTGTGGCGGAAGCGGCAGATCATCATGGTTCGGGAGTGATCTTTGCCTAATAGGTTTGCTAAGTGGGGTGAACCGGACATAAACCGGAAGGCGGGGTCCGGAAGACACGACCGTTAATTGGGGTGGCGGGAGAGTCGACCGAAAGGCCACACTTGCTGAAGGGCGGTGCCGTGGAACCCATCCGCTGGGCCGTCCGGCGGAGGTCCACGTGACGGAAGCATCTGGAGCCCAAGACGACGGGCCGCAAATCGGGGTGTGCCGCGGCGCATCCCCCTCTTCGGACCGCACGGCGGGAGAGGCCCGCTGATGCGCCAGGTCCTGCTACTCAACGCCACTTTCGAACCGCTCACCACCCTCAACCTGCATCGGGCCGTCGTGCTGGTGATCAGGGAGAAGGCGGACGTCGTGCACCGTGACGGCCGGGGCGCGGTGCTGCGCTCGGCCTCGTGCACGCTGGACGTGCCCTCGGTCATCCGGCTACGGCGCTACGTCCGCATCCCATACCGGTCACGCATCCCGCTGACCAGGGCCGCGCTCATGCGCAGGGACGACTACCGTTGCGCCTACTGTGGCCAGCGCGCCGAGACCATCGACCACGTGCTGCCCCGCTCCCGAGGCGGGCTGCACACCTGGGAGAACTGCGTCGCCTCCTGCATGCCCTGCAACCACCGCAAGGCGGACCGGCTGCTGGAGGAGATCGGGTGGTCGCTGCGCGTCACCCCGGTGGTGCCGCATGGCGTCCACTGGCGCCTCATCGGCGCCCAGTTCGACGGCGACCCCCAATGGGCGCCCTACCTGGTGGAAACCGCCGCCTGACCCCCGCCTCCGGGGCTGGACACCCCCCGCACCGATCCTCGGGCGGGGTTTCCTCCTCCGACGACCTCGACCCGAGGGTCCCGGCACGTCGTACCCTGATGGCATGCCGCGTTACGACTACCGCTGCCGGGCCTGCGGATCCACGTTCGAGCTCTCCCGGCCCATGTCCGCCTCCAGGGAGGCCGCCCTCTGCCCGGAGGGGCACGAGGACACCGTGAAGCTCCTGTCCACGGTCGCCGTCACGGGCGGCGCCTCGGCGCCCCGCCCCAGTGGTGGCGGCGGTGGTTGCTGCGGCGGTGGTTGCTGCGGCTGACCGAGCGAGCACCCCGCCCCGAGCCTGAGCGGCCGGCGACCCCGAGCCTGAACGGCCGACGACCGGCACCGAGAGCCGGTCGTCGGGTGATGGGTCGGCCTTGACGTGGAAGCCGAGTCGGTCAGGCGGACCGGCGATTGGTCGCGTGGGTGGGAGTGCGGGTGGTGGGGCGGTCGGGGGCCTTCCTTCGCTGGAAGGGAAGGTAGCGCTCCGCGCGGTGAGGACGAGCGGGCACCAGCGTGGGCTCGACCGCCACGATGCGGTCGAACCGGAAGGCGCGGATGCCGGCCTTGGTGCGGCACCACCCCACCAGATACCAGTGATCGCGGTGGACGAGGCAGGTGACCGGCTCGACGTCACGGGACGTGACCCGCCCGCCGGCGTCGCGGTAGTGGAGCCGCACCACCTGCCGGCCGGTCACGGCGCCCGCTATCGTGCGGGCACGCCTCGCCACGTCGGGCGGCAGCGGCGTGGTTAGGGTGTCGAGGGTCTCGGCGATGACGTCGTCGCCGAAGTCGAGGTTTTCGAACACGTTGCGCAGGCCCCGGCGGGCGGTGACGGCCTGTGGGCCCTCCCCCAGATGGGCCAGGGACAGGGCGAGAGCGGCGATTTCGGCGGTCGTCAGGAGCGGGGTGGTGACGTTGGCCATACAAGAAGACTACCCGCCGCCACCGACATTTTTCGAACACCGGGTCTTGGAGCGGTCGACTCCGAGGCGAGTGTTCGTTACCTCGGAGTGACGACTTACTGTCCCTCCGGAACGCCGCCGCGACCGGCGAACGGCCGCCCCACGGGGGGCGCGGAGAGCCGGGCGAGCCGGCCGTCCCACCGGGGCAGGCAGAGCGGGCCGTCCCACCACGCGCGGATGGCCGGCCGCCCTACGGGGCGAGCCGGCCGTCGACGCTGAGAGAATGCCCGCCCTCCCGATGGGCAGTGGAGAGCGGGTGGTACGGCTCGTGCGGAGCCGCCGCGCCGGGTGGCCGTCGCCGTCCTCCTCCGTC
>NZ_JBEZFH010000229.1:0-11725 GCF_040649355.1 Sphaerisporangium sp. NPDC049002
GTTCCACGTCGAGGACGCCGCGCAGGAGGTCCGCGGTGACGGGTGTGGTGATCCAGTCGTGGTCGGGTCGGGGCCGCCTCCGCCGGGCTCCGGGGCGTGGCGGGTGGTGTGCGCGGTGGCTGCACGACGGGCACGGCCGGACGGATCGACGGCGGAGGCGCCGGAACGCGGGACGGAGCCGGAACGCGGGGCGGGGCGGGGGCACGCGTCGGTGCCGGGGCACGCGTCGGGGCCGCGGTGGGGGTGGGTGGAGACGGTGGGGTGGGGGGCGGCGTCGGAACCGGGGGCGGGACCGGAGCGGGGGCGGGCGGCGGCGGCGGGACCGGCGCGGGCGCCGAGGGCGGGGAGGCCGGGTCATGGCAGATCGGAGGGTATCCGCCGATGCTGATGCCGACCCGCAGGCTCACCACCACGTCGACGTCGAGACAGACGGTGACGTCGGACGGAAGTACGCCCCCCGCCAGAACCGAGACGGCGGCCGGGAGGGGATGCGCGACGGTGCCCGCCGAGGCGGGGAGGGATCGGGCGGTGACGCCCGCCTGGGCCGAGACCGGAAGGGCGTGGGCGACCGTCCCGGCGGAGACAGGGAGGGCGTGCGCGGCCGTCCCGGCGGAGACAGGGAGGGGGTGGGCGGCCGTCCCGGCGGAGACGGGGAGGGGGTGGGCGACCGCCGGGGCGGGGGTGATTTCCAGGAGGCCTGCGAGCGGCAGGCTCGCCAGTGGCATCGCCAGGAGGGCCGCCGTGCGGGGCGAGGCCACGGTCACCCGCTCCACGGGATCCGCTGGAACTCCGTGAGCGCCGCGCTGAACGCGTCGGGCCCGACCGACAGCCCACTGGAGAACACGTGGGAGATCTGCCAGGTCAGGAAGACGCCGAACCCGAGCAGCCCCGCCATCACCACCAGCGGCACGAGCGTCTTGCCCCGGGGCCGGGCACCGGCCATGAACGGGAACACGATCACGATCAGGCCCGTGACGATGGTCAGGGGCAGCAGGCCCGCCGGAGGCGTGGCCCGCGCGTCCGCCGCTCTCTGGCGGCGGGCCGCCGACAGGTCTCTCACCTCGTCGAGGACGTCGGCCTTGGCGGACCTGGCGTCGTCGTCGTTCACGATCATGGCCGCCGCCTGTGTGCGCAGCGTCTCCAGGCGGGACGCGCCCTCCGCGCTGAGCCGGCCCGAGGCCATGAGCGGCCACTCCTTGTGGACCACGAACCCGACGTAGTCGCGCAGCTGCTGCTGCAACTGGGAACCGCCGGGAGCGGGAAGCCGGGCCGCGGACCAGTAGGTCTCCACGGCCGCCTGGCTCTCGGCGTAGGTGTTCTGGCGCGCGGCGTCGGCCGTCGTCCAGGGGACGACGATGGCGATGGCGAACACCAGCAAGAACAACGACGAGAGCATCGAGCCGGCGTGGCCGGCGGACGGGCCGTCCGGGACCAGGTCGTCCGTGCCGCTGCCGAGCCTGCGGAAATGAAAGGCGGCGCCGGCCACCACGCCGATCGCCGCGGCCACTGCGAGTACGCAGACCAGCATGACCATCTCCATAGCTTCGTATTGGACGGGGCGACCGCGCCTTGCCGATCGCATGCCGTCACATAGCTATCACATTACGTAACGGCGATGATGGTCATTCGGGGAGATCTAGGTGGGGATTTCCCCACCCCCTTTAGGGAGGCTTCGCCCATGTCTCCCCTACCGCCGCGGTCTCTACGGTGGTGGCATGACTCACGCCGATGTGGCCACCCCCTGGGACAAGATGCGTGCCCACTGGTCGGCACCGAGCTGGCTCCGCACGTTCCATGTGGTGACGGGCGTCCCGATCGCCCTGGCGACCCTGTTCGTGATCGCGGGGCTGGCGGTGGTCTCGGTGC
This sequence comes from Sphaerisporangium sp. NPDC049002, assembly GCF_040649355.1. NCBI lineage: Bacteria > Bacillati > Actinomycetota > Actinomycetes > Streptosporangiales > Streptosporangiaceae > Sphaerisporangium > Sphaerisporangium sp. NPDC049002. Next base: position 1,867 of record NZ_JBEZFH010000229.1, read on the forward strand.
TGCTGGTCTGGACCGTCGTGGCGCCGCTGATCGCCCTGCCGCTGCTCTTCTGGTCGGCGCGGATGTTCACGAGACTCCAGCGCGCGCGCTTCGCGGCCTTCCTCGGCGTGGACATCCCTCCGGTGCCACGGCGTTCCGGCGGCGGCAACCCCGCGGTGCGGCTGTTCCGCGAGGCGCGGACGAGGAGCACCTGGCGGCAGCTCGGCTACCACCTGCTGGCGCCGCTGATCAGCGCCGCCGGCTTTCTCGCGGTGGTGGTGGTCTGGTCGGCCTGCCTGGTCGTGGCGGCGCTCGCCGTGCGGGTCTGGAGCGTGGGCGGCACCTGGAACAGCGCGCCGCTCGCCCTGCTGGCCCTGGCCCTGTGCGTCGCGGCACCGTGGCTGGCGCGGGGGATCACCGCGCTGGACGTGATCGCGGCCGAGGCGCTTCTCGGGCCGAGCCTCAGCGAGCAGCTCGCCCTGCGCGTGGAGACCCTGAAGGAGAGCCGCGCCGAGGTGATCGACGCCGCGGACGCCGAGCGGCGGCGCATCGAGCGCGACCTGCACGACGGCGCCCAGCAGCGGCTGGTGTCGCTCGCCATGAACCTCGGCATGGCCCGCGCCGCCTTCACCGACCTGCCGGGCCCGGCCAGGGAGACGATCTCGCGGGCGCACGAGGAGGCCAAGCAGGCACTGAAGGAGCTGCGCGACCTCGTACGCGGCCTGCATCCGGCCGTGCTCAGCGACGAGGGGCTGGACGCGGCGCTGTCCGGCCTCGCCGCGCGGGCCCCCCTCCCCGTACGGCTGCGGGTCGAGGTGCCGGAGCGCGCCTCCCCCACGATCGAGGCGGTGGCGTTCTTCGTCATCTCCGAGGCGCTGGCCAACGTCGCCAAGCACGCGCGGGCGTCCGCCGCCGAGGTCACGGCCCGGCGTACGGGAGACAGGCTGTTTCTCCAGGTCACCGATGATGGCCGGGGCGGCGCGCAGCCGGACGGCGGGACGGGACTGCGCGGCCTGTCGCAGCGGGTGGGCTCGGTCGACGGCAGGCTGAGCATCGACAGCCCGCCCGGCGGGCCGACGACGATCAGTGTGGAGCTGCCATGCGCGTAGTGCTCGCCGAGGACTCCGTCCTGCTCAGGGAGGGGCTCGTGTGGATGCTGGGCTCGGCCGGCATGGAGGTGGTGGCCGCGGTGGCAGACGCGGAGTCGCTGCTGCGCGCCGTCGACGAGCACCTGCCCGACCTCGTCGTCACCGACGTCCGCATGCCGCCGGGTCACTCCGACGAGGGCCTGCGGGCCGCGCTCGTCCTGCGCCGCCAGCGGCCGGGGCTCCCGATCGTCGTCCTCTCGCAGTACGTCGAGGAGCGTTACGCGACCCAGTTGCTGTCCACCGAGACCAGCGGCATCGGCTACCTGCTGAAGGACCGCGTGGCCGACGTGACCGAGTTCGTCGACGCGCTGCGCCGGGTGGCCGGGGGCGGCACGGCGCTGGACCCGGAGGTGGTCGCCCAGCTCCTGCTCCGCCGGCACAGCGACCCGCTCGACCGGCTCACCCGCCGGGAGCACGAGGTGCTGGCGCTGATCGCCGAGGGCCGGTCGAACGCCGGGATCGCGGAGGCGCTGGTGGTCTCCGAGGGCGCGGTCGGCAAGCACATCAACAACATCTTCGCCAAGCTCGAACTGTCCGGCGCGGACAGGGACCACCGCCGGGTGCTCGCCGTCCTGCGCTTCCTGAAGATCTGAGAAAGGCCGCGTTCCGATGCGAAGCACCGTCAGGACAGTCTGGATCGCCGGGGGCGGGGCGCTCACCGCGCTGGCCGTGATCGGCATGGCCCTGTGGGCGTGGGCCGGCATCCCTCTGCCCCACGACTACGACTTCGCCTTCCCGGGCTCGTACGACTCCTCCGACCTCGGTCGCCAGACCACCGAGACCTCCACGGTGACGTACGCGATCACCACACCGCTGGTCATCGTGGACGCCACCGGGCGCGTCGGCGTCCGGTTCACACCCGGCGTCGCGGGCCGGCTCTCGGTGCGGCGCGAGCTGACCTGGCGGGACGGCGACCGGCGGTTCGGGGAGACGTGGGAGAAGGGCAGGACGTTGCGCGTCAGCCTCACCTGCGCCGGCGGCACCGGCTGCCACGGCGAGTACACCCTGGGCGTGCCTCCCGGCGTGGAGGTCCTCCTCACCACGCCCTCGGGCACCGTGAGGTGCTCCCCCAGCTCGCCCGGATCCCCCTGCCCTCCTCCTCGCCCCTCCTCCTGAGGATCGCACCGCCTCCTGAGGATCGCGCCGGCGACGCGTAGAGGCGGTGCCCGCCGACGCCGCCCCCCTCGGAGCGAATACGAGGGTTACCTAAAGCGATCCGCTGAGGTAACGTTCGGCCAGCTCGCAGCTCCCCCGGGTGTAGCCGGCGCCGAGCTCGCGGGCGACGTCGACCGCCGAGTGGGAGCCGATCCAGGCGACGAGCAGCAGGCGGCGGAACATGATGAAGGTCCAGATCTCGTTCTCGTCGTCCCTCGGCAGGCCGAGGACGCTCCGGTAGCCGCGCACCCAGGAATCGATCATCTGGGGCACGTGCGGGTGGTGCTCGATGAAGCTGACGGCGGCGCCGAGGTCGTACAGGTACCAGCCGAGCCCGCAGTCGTCGAAGTCGATCACGGTGGTGCCCGCCGCGCCGTCCACGAGCAGGTTGGCCAGGCGCAGGTCGGCGTGGATGAGCCCGTAGCGCTCCGGCCCCCTGCCGAACCGCTCCAGCCGCTCGCGCAGCGTCCGTTCCAGCCGGGACAGCACGGCGTGCGCCTCACGGTCGACGCCGGCGCCGTCCTGCCACCTGCCCCAGCGCGGCACCGGGCCGAACGCGGCGTCGGCGTCCCAGTGGAACCGGGTGAAGCCGGCGGGCCTTGCCCAGCGGCGGGCGTGCAGGTGCATGCGGGCGGTCATCGCGCCGAGCGGCTCGAAGTACTCGACCAGGCGGTGCTCGGCGGGCTCGGTCCCGGGGACGAACTCGAACATCACGCAGTCGCGCGGCGCGGAGCCCGGGTCCTCGACGGTGACGACCCTCGATCCGTCCAGCGCGGGAAGCACCGCGGGGGTGCGCACGCCGGCCTCGTCGCGCAGCGCCGACAGCCAGTCGAGCTCCGAGCCGATCGCCTCGGGCGAGTGGTAGCCGAGGCGGTGGACGCGCAGGACCGTACGGAGGTCCCCGTCCGTGACGAGGAAGGTGGCGTTCTCCGACACGTTGATGAGCTTCACCCGGGCGGCGGGCGAGAGGCCGTACAGCCGCAGCGCCCGCCGGGCGACCAGCTCGATGCGGGCGAGCACGTCGCCGCCGCCCGACAGGTCATGGACCTCCATGCGCACTCCTTGTGGTCACGGTCATTCAGTGGTCATGCCTTTCTAGTGGTACGGGCCCTCGACCGCCGACATGACCCCGGCGACGGCGGGCGGCGTCCCGTTCGGCGGCGATACGTAATCCGCCCGATGTGCGAAATAGCCGGACGTTCTACCGTCTGCGGCGTCGAGAGCCCCTTCAGGGAAGGTGAGCCATGCGCCCGCTGACCATGTTCCGCTCCGCGTTGTTATCCGCCCTTCTGGTGGCCGCCGCCGCGACGCCCGCCGCCGCGACCGGCGCGAAACCTCCACCGAACCCGGTGAAGGTCGTCTACCAGCGGGCCTCCTTCCACTCCGGCACCGCCGAAGGGGTCGCCGCCGGTCGCGACCTCGCCTTCGGCTCCGCGGTGGGCACCACCTCCTACACCGACGCGCTCGGCACCAAGAGCTGGGAGTACGCGAGATGGACCGGGCGGGAGCGGCTGATCGGCTTCGCCGCCACGGAGCTGATCGCCTCCTGGACCGCCGACACGCCGCCCGGGAGCTGGCTGCAGGTCGAGATGCGCGGCCGAAACACCGCCGGGCTCACCAAGTGGTACGTGCTGGGCCGCTGGGCCTACGGAGAGTCCGACATCCGCCGCACCTCGCTGGCGGGCCAGGCGGACACCGACGGCACCGTCTCGGTCGACACCTTCGTCGCCGCGTCGGGCAGGCCGATCACCGCCTACCAGCTCCGCCTCACGCTGCATCGCACGCCCGGCTCGGCGGTGGTCCCGCGGGTCAGGACCCTCGGTGCGATGGCCTCCGCCGTCCCCGACCGGGCGACGGTGCCGGTCAGCCCTACCGGGGGCGCGTGGGGGACCGAGCTGAACGTGCCCCGCCGCTCCCAGAACGTCCACCGCGGCCACTATCCCGAGTGGGACGGCGGCGGCGAGGCGTGGTGCAGCCCGACCTCGACCACCATGGTCCTCGGATACTGGGGCAAGTGGCCCAGCTCCCAGGACACCTCCTGGGTCGACCCCTCCGATCCGAACCCCGAGGTCGACTACGCCGCCCGGTACACCTACGACCACGCCTACGAGGGCGCGGGCAACTGGCCCTTCAACACCGCCTACGCCGGCCGCTACGGCCTGGACGGCTTCGTCACCCGGCTGCGGTCGCTCACCGAGATGGAACGCCTGATCGCCTCCGGTATCCCGGTCGTCACCTCCCAGTCGTTCAAGGAGAGCGAGCTGCCCGGCGCGGGCTACGGCACCAACGGACACCTCATGGTGATAGTCGGCTTCACCGCCACCGGCGACGTGATCGCCAACGACCCCGCCTCGCCGGACAACGACGCGGTGCGCCGGGTCTATCCGAGGGCCGACTTCGAGAACGTCTGGCTGCGCAGTTCCAGCAGCGGCGGCATCGTCTACATCATCCATCCACGCGGGCGCGCCCTGCCCGCCACCACTCTGGGGCTGCCGGCCAACTGGTGACCCCTTCTCCGGGTGCGGCGAGCCCCGCGCAGGGCTCGCCGCACCTCGGTATCCAGCGGCGCCACGACGAATCGGCGATCACCTTGGGCATCCGCCTCGCCGCCGGCCGCTTGTGACGGCAAGCCCGTTCGGTGTTGAGCACGCCGGCGGGCGGGCAATGCCTAGCTCGTCATCGTGAGCGTGGTGGCGGGGGTGCGGAGGGCGTCGGTGAGGACGCTTCTGGCCTGGCGGACGACCGCCTCGTCGACGAAGCGGCCGTCCGGGAGGGCGACGGCGCCGACGCCGGCCGCCGCGACGACCTCGTTGGCGGCCGTGACCTCTTCTTCGGTCGGGCGGTAGGCGGCCTCGATGACCGGGAGCTGGGCGGGGTGGATGGCGGCCCTGCCGCGGAAGCCCATGGCCCGGCCGAGGCGGCACGACTCGGCCAGACCCTCCAGGTCGTGGAAGTCGGTGTAGACCGACTGTACGGGCGCGGGCAGCCCGGCGGCGCGGGCCGCGACCACGAGCCGCGACCGGGCCCACGCCAGCCCCGCCTCGTCGCTGACGCCCAGGTCCGCGCGCAGGTCGGCCTCACCCAGGCCGATGCTCGCCACCGCGGGGTCGGCCGAGGCGATCTCGTAGGCCCGTTCGAGGCCGAGAGCGGACTCGATGAGCGGGTGCAGCGCGACGCCCGGCACGGCCCTGGCGACCTCACGGATGTCGACGGCCGATTCGACCTTCGGCACCCGGATGCCGGCCGTGCCCGAGCACAGGGCGCCGATCGCCCGCAGGTCCGCCTGGCCGCAGGCCGTGCGCACCTCGTTGACCCTGATCTGGACGCGCGGCTGGGGGGAGGCGAGCAGCCCCACGACCTCCGCGCGGGCCTGGTCCTTGGCCTCGGCCGCCACGGCGTCCTCCAGGTCGACGATCACCACGTCGGCGGGCCCGGCGAGCGCCTTGGCCACAAGCGCCGGCCGATCGGCGGGCGCGTACAGGAAAGTCAGCACGGCATCGCTCCCCTCGCGACCACGTACAGAAAGGTCAGCACGACATCAGTCCCCTCGCGACCGCGAACAGAAAGGTCAGCACGTTACCGCGTGCGTTGTGAGCGTGTGTGGGGTGGTCCGGCATCAGACGACTCCCTTTTCGCGCAAGGTCTCGATGTCCGAGCCCGACAGGCCGAGTTCCGTCAACAGTTCGGAGGTGTCGGCGCCGTGGGGGCGGCCTGTCCAGCGGATCTCGCCGGGGGTGTCCGACAGGCGGAACATGACGTTCTGCATCCGCAGCGGCCCGAGCTCGGGGTCGTCCACGGTGGTGACGGCGTCCAGGGCGGTGAGCTGCGGATCGGCCAGCACGTCGCGCACGTCGTAGATCGGCGCCACCGCCGCCTGCGCCTCCTCGAACGCGGTGAGCACCTCCTCGCGTGTGCGCGCGGCGACCCAGGCGGCGACGGCCTCGTCCAGCTCGGCGGCGTGCTCCACCCGTCCCGCGCCGGTGGCGAACCACGGCTCGGCGATGTACTCGGGCCTGCCCACCAGGCGCATGACCCGTTCGGCGATGTTCTGCGCCGAGGTGGACACCGCCACCCAGGAGCCGTCCGCGCACCGGTAGGTGTTGCGCGGCGCGTTGTTCACCGAACGGTTGCCGGTGCGCGGCGGCACGATCCCGAGCCGGTCGTAGATCGTCGGCTGCGCCCCGAGCACCGTCAGGATGGGCTCGATGATCGACATGTCGACCACCTGCCCCGCGCCGGTCGTTTCACGCGCGCGAAGCGCGGCCATCACGGCGTAGGCGGTCGCGAGGGCGCAGATGCCGTCGGCCAGGCCGAACGGCGGCAGGGTCGGCGGGCCGTCCGGTTCGCCGGTCATCGCGGCGAACCCGCTCATCGCCTCGGCGAGCGTGCCGAACCCGGGCCGTTTCGCGTACGGCCCGAACTGGCCGAAGCCCGTGACCCGGGCGAGCACCAGGCGGGGGTTGGCCTCGCGGAGGCGGTCGTAGGAGAGGTTCCACCGCTCCAGCGTCCCCGGGCGGAAGTTCTCGATGACCACGTCGGCGTCGCGGACCAGCGCGAGGAGCAGGTCCTGGCCTTCGGCCGTGGACAGGTTCAGGGTCATGGCCCGCTTGTTACGGCCGAGCATCTTCCACCACAGGCCGCCGGGGCCGTGCCCGCGCGACGGGTCCGGCTTGGCCGGGTGCTCCACCTTGACGACCTCGGCGCCGAAGTCACCGAGCAGCATCGCCGCCATCGGCCCGGCGAACAGCGTGGCGAGGTCCAGGACGCGGACGCCTTCAAGTGCTTTCAACGGTGTTCCTCCATCACAGGGCCGCGTCGATCTCGGCGCGGGTGGGCATCGACGTGCTCGCGCCCTCACGCTGGACCGACAGGGCCGCGGCCGTGGCGGCGAACCGCAGGGCCTCCGCCCGTGGCCTGCCCTCGGCCCGTGCCACGGCCAGCGCGCCGACGAAGGTGTCCCCCGCCGCCGTGGTGTCGACCGCCTTCACCGGTACGGCGGGCACGCGCAGCCGTTCGCCGGATCGGGAGCCGTACAGCGCGCCCTCCCCGCCGAGGGTGATCACGGCTTCCGGGACGAGGTCCAGCAGCGCTTCGAGCGCCTCGGCGGGGTCGGCGAGGCCGGTGATCGCCTCGGCCTCGTGCTCGTTGGGCACGATCAGGCCGACGGCGTCGAGCAGCTCGCGCGGCAGCTCCCGCGCGGGGGCGGGAGTGAGGATCACGGGGACCTCGGCCTGCCGGGCCGCCGCCACCACGGCCTCCATGGGCAGTTCGAGCTGGAGCAGCAGAGCGTCGGACCGGGCGATCACGGCGAGGTCGTCCGGCGACAGGCCCGTCACGGTGCCATTGGCGCCGGGGATCACGATGATCGAGTTGCCGCCCTCGGCGTCCACGACGATGTGGGCGATGCCCGAGGAGCCCGGTACGACGCGCAGGCGGCTGACGTCCACGCCCGCCGACTCCAGCGTCTCGCGCATGACCGGGCCGAACGCGTCGTCCCCCACCGCGCCGAGGAACGCGACCCCGGCGCCGGCGCGGGCCGCCGCGATGGCCTGGTTTGCGCCCTTGCCACCGGGAACCGTGCCGAACGCCCGCCCGGTCACCGTCTCACCACGCCTCGGGGCGGTCGCGGTGTACGCCACCAGGTCCATGTTGGCGCTGCCGAAAACCGAGATCATCGTCTGTCCTCTCACACACCCGCCGACCGGCGCCGACCGGCGGCCCGCGACCACCACGAAACCGGGATCATCGTCTGTCCTTCCGCGCACCCTCCGACCGGCGCCGGCCGGCCGCCCGCGACCACCACATCGCCGGGATCATCTTCTGTCCTCTCGCCACCGGCGGTGACCACCGGATTCCCGGGATCACGCCGCCGCGTCGCGGTTCACGGGGCGGCGACCGCCAGGGTGCGGCGGGTGAGCTCGTCGAAGCCGATGCCGTCGAAGCCTCTCATGCTGCTGGCCAGCCGGTTCCCCAGCGTCCACTCGGCGGGGATCTTCGACGCGCCGAGCAGCCCGCCGGCGATCGATCCCACCGTCGCCCCCGCCGAGTCGGTGTCCCAGCCTCCGGCGACCGCCCCGGCGATCGAGGCCGTGAAGTCGCCGCGCCCATGGGTCAGGGCCGCCGCGACCAGCGCCGCGTTGTTGATCGTGTGGACCCAGTGCAGGCCGCCGTGCCGCTCGTACAGCCGGTCCACGACCCGCTCGAAGTCGGGCTCGGATTCGGCGTCGGCGACGGCCTCCCGTACGGCTCGCGCCAGCCGCGACCCGGCGGGCACGACGGAGAGCCCCGCGGCGACGACCTCCTCGATCGAGGAGGCGACGAGGGACCGCGCGCACATGGCCGCGACCATCATCGCGCCGTAGACGCCGTTGGCGGTGTGGCTGAGGCGGGCGTCCCGCCAGGCGAACTCGGCCGCCGTGCCGGGATCGCCCGGGTTGACCCAGCCGTACACGTCCGCCCTGATCAGCGCGCCGATCCACTCCCTGAACGGGTTGCGCCACGTCGCCGTGCCCGGTGGCTCCACCCCGTCGAGCAGGTTGCGGTACGCCACCCTTTCCGCGGTGAAGACGCGGCCCGCGGGCAGCTCGTCCAGCCACATCGTGGCGACGTCCGCGGTGGTGAAGTCCCGGCCGAAGCGCTCCAGCAGGGACAGGGCGAGGAGCGGGAAGTTGAGGTCGTCGTCCTCGGGCACGCCGTCGATGTTCTCGGCCAGGGAGTTGACGGCGCTGCGCCGGTTCCACGGCCAGCGGGCCGCCACGTCGTCCGGAAGTCCGGCGGCGGTGAACCAGCCGCGGATGGGCCAGTTGCCGGTGGCCTCCGCGATCCGCCTGATGCCCTCGCGGGGGATCTTCTCGACCGGTTTGCCCAGCACGCACCCGGCCGCGCGCCCGAGCCACGCGCCGAGCAGCCGCTCGCGCGGCTCGTCACCCCTGACGCCCGTTCCTGGGCTACCCCGATCACCTCCGGGAGCGCTCGCCCGGATCGCGGGGAGGCCGGAGGGTTCGGGGAGCGGGGATGGGATGGCTGCCAGCTCGTCGAGCAGTTCGAGCGCCAGTGCGCGCAGCTCGGGGGTGGGCGGCTCGGGCGAGGCGCCGGCGCGCGGCGGAGCGTCGTGCCCTCCTGCGGCGTGCCACCGTGCCGCGATGGGCACCACCTTGCCGGAGCGACCGTCCTCGACGGCCTGGCGCAGCTCATGGCCGACGAGGTCCTCCGGCTGCACCCAGGTCATGCGGATCAGCCGATCGGCCGTGCCCTCTCCCCCGCCGGAACCTCCCCCGATCGGAGCGGTCGTGCCCTCTCCCTTACTGGAAGCTCCTCCTATCGGAGCGGCCGTGTTCTCTCCCTCGCTGGAAGGTCCCCCGATCGGAGCGGTCATGCCGTTTCGCCCGTCGAGGTGCCCCAGGTCAGGGAGGTGAACGCGGTCTCGTGGGCGCGGCGCGCGGCGAGGTCGGCGGCGTGGAGGCGGCGGGCGACCTCGGCGATGGAAGTGGAGCTGGTCGGCGAGCTGACCGAGCTGGTCTGGGCGTATCCCACCCGCGAGCGGCTGCGCGGCCAGCTGATGACGGCGCTGTACCGGC
>NZ_JBEZFH010000230.1:0-11489 GCF_040649355.1 Sphaerisporangium sp. NPDC049002
CGCGCTCGACCCCGAGGTGCTGATCGCGGACGAGCCGACCACCGCGCTCGACGTGACCGTGCAGGCCCAGATCATGGAGCTGCTCGCCGAGTTGCCGCCAGAGAACGTTCGGCATCGAAGCGCTTCGATACACCCCTCGGTGAGCGAAGGATGGTCCCCCCAGATGAACGAACCTGTGCCAGCCGCCTTCCGCGACCCCGGCAGGCCTCTCGCGGACCGGATCGCCGACCTCCTCGGCAGGCTCACCCTGGAGGAGAAGATCGGCCTGCTGCACCAGTACCAGGCGGCGGTGCCGAGGCTCGGGCTGGGCGCCTTCCGCACGGGCACCGAGGCCCTGCACGGTCCGGCGTGGCTCGGGCCCGCGACCGTCTTCCCGCAGGCGATCGGGCTCGCGAGCACCTGGGACCCGGAACTGGTGCGCAGCGTCGGATCGGCGACGGGCGACGAGGTGGTGGCCTTCCACCACAAGGACCCCGCCGGCGCCGGGCTCAACGTCTGGGCGCCCGTGGTGAACCCGCTGCGCGACCCGAGGTGGGGACGCAACGAGGAGGGGTACTCCGAGGACCCCTGGCTGACCGGCGTCATGGGCACCGCCTACGCCCGTGGCCTGCGCGGCGACCTCCCGACCATGAAGACCGCGCCCACGCTCAAGCACTTCCTGGCGTACAACAACGAGGCCGACCGGTGCGTCACCTCCAGCGGCCTGCCGCCCCGGGTGCTGCACGAGTACGAGCTCAGGGCCTTCCGCCCGGCGATCGAGTCCGGCGCCGCCGTGTCGCTGATGCCTTCCTACAACCTCGTCAACGGCCGCCCGGCCACGCTGAGCCCGCTGATCAACGACCTCGTGCGGTCCTGGACGGACGAGGACCTGCTGGTGGTCAGCGACGGCCACGCGCCGGCGAACCTGACGGGCCCGCAGGCCTACTACGACGACCCGCCGGAGGCGTACGCGGCGGCGATCAAGGCGGGGCTGGACAGCTTCACGCAGGACGACGACCGGCCGGGCGACACCCTGAACCACATCAGGAAGGCGCTGGACCTCGGCCTTCTGGAGGAGCGGGACGTCGACACCGCCGTCCGTCACGCGCTGGCGATCCGGTTCCGGCTCGGCGAGTTCGACCCCGCGACGCCGTACGACGACATCACCGAGGAGGTGGTGAACCGCCCCGAGCACCAGGCACTGGCGCGGCGGGCCGCCACGCGGTCGATCGTGCTGCTGAAGAACGACGGCATCCTGCCGCTGGGGGAGCCCGCGCGGATCGCGGTCATCGGGCCGCTCGCCGACACCCTCATGGAGGACTGGTACAGCGGGACGCTTCCTTACGCGGTGACGGCGCGCGCCGGGCTCGCCGAGCGGTGCGTCACCGAGTTCCGCGAGGGCGTCGACCGGGTGGCCCTGCACGCCGCGGGCGGGTACGTGGCGGCAGGGGAGGACGGAGGCGCGCCCCTCGCGGTCAGGCCCGCGTGCGAGGCGCGGGCCACCTGGTTCGACCTGTTCGACTGGGGCGGCGGCGCGTACGCGCTGCGGGCGGTCGCCAACGGCCGGTACGTCTCGGCCGGCGACGACGGCCTGCTCGTCAACGACCAGCCCGGTCCGAACGGATGGGAGGTGCGCCAGACCTTCCGGCTGGACGAGCGGCCCCGGGGCGCCCTGGCGCTCCGCCACATCTCCACCGGCCGCCATGTCGGTCTGGCGCAGGACGGCACGCTGCGGCTGACCGACGACCCGGACGCGGCGGCCGTCCTGACGCTGGAGCTCGTCGAGAGCGGCGCCCAGGCCGCCGCCGAGCTGGCCGCGAGCGCCGACGTGGCCGTGGTGGTCGTCGGGGACCACCCGCTGGTCAACGGCAGGGAGACCGAGGACCGGGCCGGACTCGGGCTGCCGCCGGCCCAGGAGGCGCTGGTCAAGGCCGTCCACGCGGCCAACCCCGACACCGTGCTGGTCATCAGCAGCGGTTACCCGTTCGCGGTGACCTGGGCCGAGGAGAACGTGCCCGCGATCGTGTGGTCGTCGCACGGCGGGCAGGAGTACGGCCACGCGCTCGCCGACGTGCTGTTCGGCGACGAGGACCCCGGGGGCAGGCTGACCCAGACGTGGTACCGCTCGGCGCGCGACCTGCCCGACCTGTTCGACTACGACATCATCGCCACCGACTCGACCTACCTGTACTACCGGGGCACGCCGCTCTACCCCTTCGGGCACGGGTGCGGCTACACGCGCTTCGCGTATGCGGACCTGCGGTTGTCGGCGGCGACGGTGGGGCCTGGCGACGTGCTGACGGTCACCGTCACCGTCACCAACGCGGGGACGCGGCCGGGGACCGAGGTCGTCCAGCTCTACACCCACCAGCGGCGCTCCCGCGTCAAGCAGCCGCTGCGCCGGCTCCGCGGCTTCGAGCGGGTACGGCTCGCGCCCGGCGAGAGCCGTACCGTGACCATGGCCGTCGAGGTGGCGGACCTGGCGTTCTGGGACGTCACCCGGGGCCGGTTCGTGGTGGAGGACGCGCCGCACAAGGTGCTGGTGGGCCGGTCCGCGCGCGACATCCGGCTCTGCGGGCGCTTCACGGTGGCCGGCGAGCGCATTCCCCCGCGCGATCCCTACGCCCGCCCTCTGGACGCGGCGGACAACGACGAGTACGACGGAATCGTGCTCCGCGACGCCGGCCGGGTGACCGGGGACGCCGTCCAGGGGACCGACCCCGGCGGGTGGATCGCCTTCCGTGAGGTCGACTTCGCCGGTGGGGCCGCTGCGTGCGAGCTGACGGTCGCCAGCACCGAGGGTGGCGTGCTGACGCTGCGGCTCGACGATCCGCTCTTCGGGGAGGTCGTGGGCGCCGTGTCGGTGGCACCATCGAGGAGCAGGTACGACCTCGTCGGCATCGAGTGCCCGCTGACCGGTGCCGCCGGGGTGCATGATCTTTATGTCGTGTTCGAGAACGAGGGGGTCACGGTGAGCGAGCTGGCCTTCACACCGGCACCCGCCGAGAAGACAGCACGGAGAACCGCGGAGGCAGCCGCGCGGGGAGCCACGGGGGGCGCTCGTTGAGAACGGTCACCATCGCCGACGTCGCCAGGCACGCCGGAGTCGCCGTCAGCACGGTGTCGTACGTGCTGAGCGGCAAGCGGGCGATCTCCGCGACCACCAGCCAGCGCGTCATGCGCAGCGTCCGCGCCCTCGGCTACCACCCGAACGCGGGGGCCAGGGCGCTCGCCAGCAAGCGGTCGAACGTGATCGCGCTGGTCCTGCCGTTGCGCGCGGGCATGCATCTGCCCGTTCTCATGCAGTTCGCCACCTCGGTGGTGACCACAGCACGTCAGTTCGACCACGACGTGCTGCTGATGACCGCTGACGAGGGCCCCGACGGGCTCAGGCGCGTCGCCGCGAGCGCGCTCGTGGACGGGCTGGTGCTCATGGACGTGGAGATCCACGACCAGCGCGTGCCGCTGCTGCGCGAGCTGGGGGAGCCCAGCGTGCTGATCGGGTTCCCGGCCGACGCCTCCGGGCTCACCTGCGTGGACCTCGACTTCGCGCGGGCGGGCGCCGTCTGCGCCGACCACCTCGCCTCGCTCGGCCACCGGGAGATCGCGCTGCTCGGCGCACCGAACGTCGTCTACAAGCGCGGCACCGGGTACGCCGAGCGCACCATGGAGGGCTTCGCCGAGGCCGGTCAGGGGCACGGCATGACGACGATCGCCTGGCCGTGCGAGGAGAGCTTCGACGAGGTGTGCGCGACCGTGAAGGAGCTGCTGGAGCGGCATCCCGGCCTCTCCGGGCTGGTGGTGCACAACGAGGCGGCGGTCGGGCACGTGCTGGGCGCGCTGCGGGTGCTGGGCAGGCGGGTGCCGGAGGACATGTCGGTGGTGGCGATCTGCCCCGACGACGTCGCCGAGCGGGCCAGCCCGCCGCTGACCTCGGTGCTGATCCCCGCCGCCGACGTCGGGTACCAGGCGGTGCGGCTGCTGATGGCCAAGCTGGAAGGCGTTGACGTCCCCGGCTCGACCCTGCTCGAACCCCGCCTCGCCATCCGCCAGAGCACCAGAAGAACCGGCGACGGGCCGAACTGAGGGCCAGTTCGCGCCGCACCGGCCCTTCTCGGGAACAGCGCGGGCACGTCGATCGGCCGGGGCGCGTGGCCGACGGGCCCGTCCAGGCCGTCGCCGTCGCCGCGGGTGTCAGTGACCGAGGCCGGCCTCGCGGGCCTGGACGATGGCCTGGGCCCGGTCGGCGACCTGGAGCTTGGCGAAGACGTTCGACACGTTGTTGCGCACGGTCTTCGGCGCCAGGAACAGGCGCTCGGCGATGCGCTGGTTCGACAGCCCCGCCGCGATGAGGTCGAGCACCTCCCGCTCGCGGGCCGTGAGCTGCGGGAACGGCATCTCCCTCGGTGGCTGGGCGGTGACCAGCCTGGCGAAGTAGCGCGTCACCCGCCCGGCCAGCGCAGGACCGAAGATCACCTCGCCGCTGGCGACGGCCGTGATGGCGCGCAGGATCTCGGTCTGGTCCGCGCCCTTGAGCAGGTACCCGCGCGCGCCGGCGAGCATGGCGGCGAAGACGCTCTCGTCGTCCTCGTGCATCGTGAGCACGAGCACGCCGGTCTCCGGGCGTTCCGTGACGATGCGCTGGGTGGCCTTGACGCCGTCGAGCCGGGGCATCCGCAGGTCCATCACGACGACGTGCGGGCGGAGCTCGGCGGCGAGGGCCACCGCCTCCTCCCCGTCGGCGGCGGTCCCCACCACGTCGACGTCTCCGGTGGAGGCGAGCATCATGCTCAGGCCGTCCCGGTAGACGGGGTGGTCGTCGGCGAGAAGCACCCGGGGGATCATCGCGACGCTCCGGGGGGCACGAGGGTTTCGCCGGTGGGGCTCATCGGGACGCTTCCGGCCCGCGCGGGCAGGACCGCGTGGACGCGGGTGCCGCCGGTCTCGACGGCGGTCACCGTGCACCGGCCGCCGAGCTCCTCGGCCCGCTCGCGCATGCCGAGCAGGCCCACGCCCACCAGAGCGCCCGGCCGGACGCCCCGGCCGTCGTCGACCACCTCGGCCTCCAGCTCGCTTCCGGTCATGGTCAGGCGGACCTCGCAGTCGGTGGCGCCCGCGTGCCGGGCCACGTTGACCAGAGCTTCGCAGACGATGCGGTAGGCCGCCACCTCGGTCGCGGCGGGCAGACATGTCAGGTCTCCCCGCGCGTCGACGCGCACGGCGAGGCCGCCCTCCCGGAACCGGGTGCCCTCCTGCCGCAGCGCCTCGGCGAGGCCGAACTGGTCCAGGGCCGGCGGGCGCAGGCCGTGGACGAGGCGCCGCACGTCGCCGAGCACCGTGGCCAGGTCCCCTCTGACCTGGTCCAGCGCGTCCCGTGCGGCGCCGGCGTCCCGCACGGTCAGGTTGCGCGCGGCCTCGATCTTCAGCGCGGCGGCGGCGAGCGTGGGGCCGAGCCCGTCGTGCAGATCCCTCCGCAGCCTGCGCCGCTCCTCGGCCACCCCGGTGACCATGCGCTCGCGGCTGTGCTGGAGCTCCTCGGTCAGCGCCGTCGCCCGTACGGCGGCGGCGGCCTGCCGTACGACGTCGGCGAGGAGCCGCTGGTCGGACTCGGATGGCGGCGCGCCCGCGCGCGGCACCAGCGTGAGCCGCCCGATCGAGGCCTCACGGTACGCGAACGGGAGGACCACCACGTCGGCGCGCGGGGAGCCGTGCTCGACCACGACGGTCCTGCCGTCCGCGCGGTCCAGCTCGACCCGTACGTACGGGGAGCGGAACGACGCCGACACCGCCCTGGCCACCTCCAGCAGCAGCTCGTCGGGCCCGACGGACTCCTCCAGCCGCCGGGCCAGCGCGGAGACCACGTCGTACGGCTCGGCCCGCCCGGTGAGGACGCGGCTCACCCACCGTCGCGTGCGCGCGCGCAGCGGGGCGTAGACGATCGCGACCACGGCCGCCGCGAGGACCGCCGCGACCGGCTCGTCGATGAGCGCGCCGAGGCCCACGAAGACGGGCACGTCGATCGCGACGACCGCGACCGCGAGGCTGCCGTACAGGAGGGTCCAGCCGAGCACCGGATCGATGTCGTACAGCCGGTAGCGTCCCACCGCCACCAGGACGGCCGCGGCGACCGCGAGCAGCGAGACGACGAAGGTGAGGTCCAGCGGCAGCCCGTCGACCACGAGCGGCGTCAGGATCAGGACCCCGTTCAGCAGCGCCGCCAGCAGCATCCAGCGAAGCTGCGCGCGGCGGATGCCCGAGGACCCCCAGAACCGCCGGACGAACGCCGCCACCGGCACGAAGAAGCTCAGCACCAGCAAAGCCGGGGTGAGGGCGATGGCGGCTCGCCAGACCTGGCCGGGGACGGGCGGAAGCGGGAGACCGCTCCCCGGCAACGGCCCTCCCGCGGAATGGGTCTCCCAGGGGGCAGTGAGGAAGACCAGGACGGCCAGACCGGTGGCGCCGAGCGAGAGCGCGGCGGCCCACCGCCAGCGCGGTGACGGCAGCCGGCCGTCGGGGAAGAACAGCAGGACCAGGGGCACGACCAGATTCAGCAGCGGCCCCAGCCGCGCTCCGGCGAACACCGCGGGCAGGGTCAGCGGCAGCGTCCCTCCGTGCCGGCTCAGCGACAGCACCGCGTACGCCGCGGCGAGGCCGTTGGCGCTCGCCACCACACCGCCGACGAGCAGCAGCCAGGTCATGAGGTGGCGGGGCAGGCGCATGGCGAGGACCCACCCGGTGACCGCGAGGGCCACGCCGGGAACCGTCGAGGACCAGACGGCCCAGTTGAGAGGATCCGGCCGCGTCACCGGTCCTGTCACCACGTCCGCCCAGGTGGCGAGCGCGGCGGCGGCGACGCACAACGCCGCGACCGTCGTCGCGCCCATCGGCGGGCGACGGTGCGCGCCAGAGATGCCGGACATGCTGAGCAGCGTGCCATAAGTCGGTCTCGCTGACACGGGAGCGGCGTCCCGCTCCACCCGGGACACCGGTCCCCGGTGGTCCGGGAGGATCGAGGACTCCTGGCGCGGCTTCGCTCCCTGGGCGCCCGGGACGCCGGGCGGAGACGGTGGTCCTCCGACCGAACAAGGAGGACCACCATGTCCGTTCGCGTGATGCGAAGCAACGTCAACCCGGACGACCCCGCCGCACCGCGGCCGGAAGTGGAACCGTCGCGGATCCGAGTCGCCGGGCTGCTCCTCGCCGTGGGGGCGGCGGCCTGGGCGACCGGCATCGTCGTCGTGGGCGACAAGATCAAGGAGGGTATCCAGACGCTCGACACGGTCACCGGGATGCTGTTCGTCGTGGGGGTCTTCGCCCTGGTCTGGGTGGTGCTCGCCACCCGGGGGACGGGCCGGCGGTGGGGGCGGGTGGTCCCCTGGGGGCTGCTGGTGCTGCTGCCCGGCGCGTTCCTGCTGAACGCGCTCTCCTTCGGTTACGCGACCCACGACGACCTCCCGCTCGCGCTCATGATCCTCGACGCCTGCTGGCCGCTCAGCCAGCTCGGGATGCTGGCGCTGGGCGTCGCCGTCGCCGTGACCGGCCGCTACGAGGGGCTGACGCGCTGGCTGCCGCTGCTCGCGGGACTGTGGTTCCCGGTGTCCGTGGTGGCGGAGATCTTCGGGGGTTCCGTCGTGTCGACCTACGTCAGCGCGGCGTGGCTGCTGGGCACCTACGCCCACATCGGGCTCCGCCTCGCCCTGCGGCCGGCCCTTTGAGCGGCGATACCGTCACTTTCGGTATCACACGAAATCGCACGGGCGTCGCCCCCGGCCGGAGAGACACTCGCTTTCCGGTCGAGGCGACGCGATTTCCGGGCGAGCCGGACTAACGGGAACAGGGGGTTATGTCGGGGAATCTCCGCGCGCGGCGGTCGTCATTTCCCGGAGGTCGTCACCGGCTCGTAATCGAGCACGACGACCCCCGAATCGCAGATGACCGTGTCGACGAGCTTCAGCTCGTTCTCGTCGTATCCGTCGAAAATGGAATCGGCGCCGGAGCCCCCGAGCGTGACAGGATGGACCCAGAGGCGGAACCGGTCGACCAGGCCGAGTCTCATCAACTCGCGCACGACGCTGACGCTGCCGTAGACGAGGATGTCATCGCCCGGCTCCTTCTTCACCCGCGCCACCTCGTGCGCGATGTCGCCCTTCGCCAGGGTCGCGTTGTTCCAGGTGAGAGGCTCCTTGAGGGTGCTGGAGAACACGATCTTGGGGATCTCGTTCATGCGGTCGGCGAACCCGGAGTCGTCGGTCATGGACGGCCAGGAACCGGCCATGATCTCATAGGTGACTCGTCCGAGAAGGAGAAGATCGGCTGCGAACAGCTGGTCGATGGCGTACTTCCCGGTTTCCTCACCGAAACGGTCGGTAACCCAGGCCATGTCCCCTTTAGGACCCGTGGCGAAGCCGTCGAGGGTCGCGAACATGGACACGATTATCTTTCGCATGGGATCTCCTTGTGACTGCGTTCGGGCAATCCAATATATGGATGTGCGTGGCCTCCTTTAAACGCTTTCCCGGGTCCCGCTCTAGTGCGATGTCTTCTATATCGGTTAATGTCGCCTGCTCTCGAAGAAGCGTTTCCGAACAGGTGACTACCCCACCACCGAACGCGGTAACTTTCTAGAAGAAATAAATTGTCGGTGGACGGCGGGCGGGATCCAGTCCGGCGCCGGTGGTGTCGGTGTCCGGCGCTCAGCCGGCGTCGGTGTCGGTGGTGGTCTTCCGTCCGCCGGCGACCAGGCGGTCACGCTTGTCGGCGGGGGCGGAGGGAGCGTCGCCGGGGCCCTCGGCAGGGGTCGCCTCCGCGCCGCCCGCGGGCCGCGCCGGACGGCGGGGCCGCGTCTTGCGCGGGGCGGTGGCCTCGCCGGCGTCGCCGGCCCCGGCCTTCTCCTCGGGGAACGTCACCGGGCCCTTCGGGGGTGTCTTGACGTCGGCGTCGGCGGGCGCGGCGTCCTTGGGCGAAGTGGTCTCGCGTGAGGTCTCCCGCCACGAGGAGATCACGTCGTCCGCCTCGGCGTCGGCGGCCATCTCGTCGGCGGCCTCCGCCTCGCGCCGCCGGATGACGACCAGGTGGTCGATGGACAGCCGCCCGGCCCCGACGACGGCCAGCAGCACCGACGCCGCGCCGAGCGCGACGATGAGGTTGATGTCCCCGCCGGTCAGCGGGAGGCCCGTGTCACCGCTCACCAGCACGAACACGGCGAGCGCCTCGACGAAGAGTATGAGCCCGCAGGCCGGAACGGCCAGGCCGGCGACCAGGAGCGCCCCGCCGATGAGCTCGATGAGCATGGTCGCGGCGGCCCAGATGCCGGGCCCGGGAGCGTCCATCTTCGCGAACTGCTCGCTCGTCGCGGTCAGCCCGAACTCAAGCTTGTGCCAGCCGTTCGCGAAGAAGATGCCGCCGACGCCCAGGCGGGCGGCCAGCGAAGCGAGATCCTGGAAGGTTCGTCTCACGGTTGCCATTCTCCCGGGGTCGGTCCGCGTTGCACAGACAATTGCCCTGTATCGCTTTCGTCATGCGCGAGTGGAGCCGCGACGTGGCAGCAGGAGCACGGCGGCGAGCGCGGTGAGACCCAGCAGCGCGACGCTGACCAGGACGGTCGAGTGGAGCGCCGTGACGAACGCGGCCCGCGCGGCCTCCATCAGCGCGCCGCCGGTGGGCCCGCCGACCTTTCCGGCGACGTGGGCGGCAGAGGCGAGCGACTCCCTGGCCTGTCCCATCGCGTGGGGCCCGACCCCGGGCACGGTGCCCACGGACGGCGCGTACACGATCGTGGTGATCGTGCCGAGCACGGCGACCCCGAGGCCGGCGCCCAGCTCGTACGCCGTCTCCTCGATCGCGGCGGCTCCGCCGGCGCGCGACTCGGGAGCGGACGCCATGATCGTGTCGGAGGCGGCGAGCAGCGCGACCTCCACGCCGAAGCCGATGCCGGCGAAGCACAGGCAGAGCATGAGCGGGTGCTGCTCGGTGCCCCAGGCGATGGTGGGCGCCAGGGAGAGCCCCGCGAGGGCGAGGCCGCCCGCCATGGTCGCGCGCAGGCCGAGACGTCGCAGGATGTGCGCGGCGCAGAGCCCGCCCGCGATGGCCGCGACCATGAGGGGGAGCATGCGCACACCGGCCCGCAGGGGACTGTCCCCGAGGACCAGCTGGAGGTACTGCGCGAGCATCAGCTCCAGGCCGACCAGCGCGAACACCGAGAGCAGCACGCACACGACCCCGACCGCGAAGCCGCGCTGGGCGAACAGGCCGATGTCGAGCAGGGGATGGGCGAGCCTGCGCTGGCGGGCGGTGAACCACGCGAGCAGCCCGGCGCCCGCGACGAGGATCATGATCGCGGGGCCGGGGCCCAGCGTCGCGCCGTGCCCGGCCTCCTTCAGGCCGAAGGCGAGGAACAGGATGCCGAGGGTCGAGAGCACCGCGCTCGGCGCGTCCCATCGGTGGCCCGGGTTCCCCGGCGACTCCGGCAGCAGGCGTACGGCAAGGGGCAGCGCCACCACGAGCAGCGGCACGTTGATCAGGAAGACCGCGCCCCACCAGAAGTGCTCGATCAGGACGCCCCCGACCAGAGGGCCGACGGCGGCGCCACCGGCGGCGACCGCGCTCCACACGCCGAGGGCGATGGCGCGCTCGCGGCGGTCGGTGAAGACCTGCCGGATGATCGACAGCGTGGCCGGCATGATCATCGCCCCGCCGACGCCGAGGAGCGCCCGGGAGGCGATCAGGGTGAGCGGGGTGCCCGCGAAGGCCGCCGACAGTGAGGCGACCCCGAAGACCACGTAGCCCGCGAGCACGAAGCGCCGCTTGCCGTACCTGTCGCCGAGCGTGCCGAAGGTGACCAGGAGCGGGGCCACGACGAGCGAGTAGACGTCGATGATCCACAGCAGCTCGACCGCCGACGGCTCCAGCGCGGCGGTCAGGGCGGGCACGGCGATGTGCAGCACCGTGGCGTCCACGGCGATCAGCAGCAGGCTGAAGCAGAGCAGCGCCAGCACCGACCACCGGCTTCTCCGGCGGTCCACGGTCGTGCCCTCAAGACGGACGCCCGGCCGGGTGCCCAAAACGGTCATGGGCCCTCAAATGGACTCGACCTGCTGAACATGCGTGGCAGCTTAGGCCAATCTCGGGTGATTCCTCAGGAGCTTGCCACAACGGCCGAGGACCGCCGGCGCGCGGCATGCCGGAGGGTCGCGATCCACGATCTCCAGGGGCCCCTGGGATGGGTGATCAAGCTGGGGCGCCGCCGGCCTCTCTAGAGAGCTATAGGTATATGTCCGACATCTAGGCAACCGGTGATCCGCAACGGACCATGACGGCGTGGGGAACGCCAGCGAGTCAGATCCCTCTCCGGTGCCACCCCCGCGAGACCGCTCCGATCCCCGGGCCTGGTGTGTGGTCGCCGTCGCGAGACTGGCGCCAGCGGGCGGGCCAGCTTGTCGAACACGATCAGCTCGCCCCTGCGGGGCGTCACGGTGAACCCCCGGTGCCCGAACCGCCGGTCGAGCTCGTCG